>JADGPX010000070.1 GCA_017882215.1 Chitinophagaceae bacterium
GCAAAACTTTACGGACAGCTGGGGCTTACGCAATATGCCGCAATGGAAGCTTTTGTAAGATGGAAGACTGAATAGTTACCGGTTACCAGTGATCAGTGACCAGTGATTACTGATTACTAATTACTGATTACTCATCACTTGCTACACATCGGTATGGATTTTGTAAATTGCTAAACTATGAAGCTACCCGAAACATTCGTACCAGATTCAAAGCATATAAACGTAATAATTGAAACGCCAAAAGAAAGTGGCAACAAGTATACATTTGATCAATGGATGAAATAATACATAAATTATTTGGCGAAGGCAAAGAGCTGAACGCTTTACAAATGGGAGACCGTGCATTTGTAATGTTCTTTATTACACTTTTTCTTATTCGTGTGGCAGGCATGAGAGCATTCGGTCAAAAATCTGCATTTGATATGATTATAGTTATCATGTTGGGTGCTATTCTTAGCAGGGCTGTTACAGGCGACTCGGCATTTTTTCCTACAGCGGTAGCAGGGTCTGTATTAGCTATTGTTCACAGGCTATTGGCGCTAATAAGTGTTTACAATGACACTATCGGATCTATTGTAAAAGGAAATAAGACTATTTTGTTTAAAAATAATAAAGTAGTAAAAAAGAATATGATAAATTGTTCCGTAAGCTATAAAGACCTGGAGGAAGAAGTTCGCTTAATATTGAATGAAACTACTATGGATAATGTTGAAGAAATATTTATGGAACGGTCAGGGAAAATAAGTATTATAAAAAAACGGAAATAAAAAAATTTAATGAGATTCACCAATAAAGTTTGTTTAGTTACCGGGGCAGGCTCAGGCATAGGGAGAGCAACTGCAGAAAGATTTGCTTCCGAAGGCGGACAGGTTGTTGTTATTGACCGGGATGAAAAAAGCGGACAGGAAACGGTTGACATCATTACAAAAAATAATGGCATAGCCATCTTTAGTAAATGTGATGTTGGCAATGAAGATGAAATAAAAGCATCCGTTGATTTTGCCATATCAACATGGAATAAAATTGATGTGCTGGTTAACAATGCAGCAATGATGACATTTAAAAAAATTGTTGACCTTACTACCGAAGAATGGGATATGGTAATGAGAGTAAATCTGCGTTCAGTATTTTTGTTTTGCAGGTTTTGCATACCGCATATGAATAATGGCGCAATTGTAAACATCAGCAGTGTGCATGCGCATGAAACCACCGCCAATGTTGTACCTTACGCAAGCAGCAAAGGCGCTATGGAAGCATTCATACGTGGTGTTAGTCTTGAGTATCCAAAGCAAATAAGAATAAATTGTGTGGCTCCGGGAGCAGTGGATACACCAATGCTTTGGAATAATCCAAATGTAAAAAGCGGTGCGGAAGTAGTAAGCGGCGCTATCGGCAAACCCGAAGAACTGGCTGCAGCTATTTGTTTTCTTGCAGCAGATGAAGCAAGCTTTATAAATGGAACTACCCTGGTTGTTGATGGTGGCAGACTTGATATTTTATAACCTCACCCTTGCCTCTCCACAAGTGGAGAGGGTGTAAAAAGTGAGCCAATATTTAATAATTAAAAAAATCCTTTCTCCTCTCTCCGCCTGCGGAGAGGGGCTGGGGGTGAGGAGTATGGCAAGTAACAAATTTATGTTTGCAACAGGTATTGAAAATAGTTACCCAACTATTCTGTTGCCTGACGGAACAGTGAAGAGAGTGGATGAAATGGAGAAAACAGGTCATTATAAAAACTGGGAAACGGATTTTGAATTAGTAAAGGAAATGGGTATTAATTTTTTAAGATATGGTCCGCCGTATTATAAAACCCATCTTGCACCCGGAAAATATGACTGGACTTTTACTGATGATACTTTTCATAAATTACAGGAGCTTGGTATCATACCCATTGTTGATCTTTGCCATTTTGGTGTACCTGACTGGATAGGGAGTTTTCAAAATCCTGACTTCCCTAAATACTTTGCAGAGTATGCAAAAGCTTTTGCAGAACGGTTCCCTGACCTTCAATTTTATACACCCATAAATGAAATTTATGTCGCTGCTACTTTTTCCGCACAATATGGCTGGTGGAATGAAAGGCTTACCAGCGATAAAGATTTTGTAACTGCATTAAAAAATATTTGCAAGGCAAACGTAATGGCAATGCGCTGTATTTTGGAAGTGCAGCGTGAAGCCACTTTCATCCAGAGTGAATCATCAGAGTATTATCACCCAATGAAACCGGAGGCAGAAAAAGCTGCGTATTTTCTTAATCAAAAAAGATTTCTTTCTCTTGATCTTACTTATGGTTATCCTTTGAGTGCTGCAATGTATGAGTATCTTCTAGATCATGGAATGACGAGAGAAGAATATCATTGGTTTGGAGAGAACCAGGTTAAGGCACGATGTATAATGGGCAACGATTATTACATCAGCAATGAGCATTTGGTACGACCTGACGGCACTACTGAACCTTCTGGCGAAGTGTTTGGATATTATGTAATAACTCATCAATATTACAGCCGTTACCGTTTACCCATTATGCATACTGAAACAAATATTAAAATGCCTGATAGCGTAGAATGGTTTTACAAGCAATGGGCAAATGTGCATCGCTTAAAACAGGATGGTGTTCCCATTTTGGGATTTACATGGTACAGCCTTTTACACCAGGTAGATTGGGATACAGCCTTACGTGAAGACAAAGGAACAGTTAACGAATTAGGTTTGTATGATCTAAACAGAAAGCAAATGCCTGTTGGCAGAGCCTTTAAAAAAATTATTGAGCAATGGCAGGATGTACTTGCATCGGAGAGTTATGGATTATTGTTTAAATATTAAAAAGATTTTTTTGTAGCCGGCATTTGTTCATACTTCAACTTCATAGTCAGCCTGTCCCGCAGAATTGCGGGATTTCTGTTCTGGCGGGGTTTTCATAGCCAGGCAACAGTGCGGCAGAATGAAACTCCGACATGTAAAACGCTACAAATTATTATACACTCATACCAATTATTTTAAAAGCTTTTGAAATAGGATGGTGTTGGGTTGCATTTAGTTCATATTCTCTAACTGCATCGGGGTTTCACGGATAGTGTTTTTATAATTTTTAGTATTTTCGGTGAAAACCCCACCAGGACAAAAAGGAATTATACTTTTGTGCTAATTTCTTAATTATAATCAAACTAATATGAATACTGTTATTGTTCCTGTGGATTTTTCTGATGCATCGCTTAATGCTGCACAATATGCTGCACAATTATTAAGCGATCATGAAAATATAAACATGATTTTGTATCATACTTACGACAAAGATTGGGAATCCGCTTCTTCAGAAGAAAAGCTTACAGAATTAAAAACAAAATTTGAAAAAAAATATAAATTAAGCATTACTACATCTGCCGAAAAAGGTGATTTTATTACCGAGCTTGAAAAACTCGTGAGGCATAAGCGTGCAGATTTAGTGATTATGGGCAACACGGGCCACTCTTCCATTGCGCAGGTATTTATGGGCAGTAACACTTTAAAAATGTCCGAAACAAAGGCCTGCTCTGTACTTATTGTTCCGGTGAATTCACAATATCACGAAGTGAAAAATGTAATGCTTGCTTCGGATTTTAAAAATGTAAGAAGTACAACTCCATCGGCACCTATCAAAGATTTTTTAAATACATTTAAAGCTAACCTGCATATAGTAAATGTAAATAGCGAACTTTATGTAGCCATTACAGAAGAATACGAAAAGCAGAAAGAAGATTATGAAAACATGTTTGCCGAATTTGATCCCGAATTTTATTTTGCACGCCTTTATGATGTGAATGACGCATTAAACCAGTTTGCAACTGATAAAAACATTGATCTTATTATTACTATTCACAAACAACATTCATTACTGTATCGTAGATTTAGAAGCATTCACATTAAAAACCTTAAAAATAACAGCAGTGTGCCGGTATTGGTTGTGCACGAATAAGATTATTTGATATTTTTCAAACGTTTTTTTTCATTTAGATAAGCGATTGATAATTCCATTTGTATAATTTGATCGTATTATTCCCAACCCCACTTTTTAAATATGGAGTGTCCGTTTTTTTACTGAGATTGTATGACATAACAATTATGTTTATATTGATTAAATTTTTATTGAAATTCTTTGCTTGCTTCTTCCAAATCAAACACCTTTACACTGCCATTTAACTTTGAATGGATCAACGAACTGGCTGCCGCACTTCTGTAGCCACCACTCAATATTGCATAGCTGTAATGTGAAAGGTTTTTGTCTTCAAATTGTTTTATCTGCATAGTCATTTTATTTACTTTGCAAATCTCCGCCAATTAATGGACCAATTTGGTGACTGTTATCACAAAAAATAATAAAACAAGCTCTTATCTTTACGAATGAACAAATGGATTAAACTTTTAATTGTTTGCTTATTGTGTGCAGGAATTGTTAAGTGATTTATGTTACAGAAAGACTTATATTAATAATTGAACTTGTACTAATGAAAAATGAATTTTGGAATAACAGGTATGAAACAAATAATACGGTTTATGGCAATGAGCCAAACCAATTTTTTAAATCTTTTATAGATACCCATAAGCCAGGTACTATTTTATTACCTGCAGAAGGTGAAGGAAGAAATGCTATTTATGCTGCATCCAAAGGATGGAAAGTAGATGCTTTTGATTTTAGTAAAGTTGCACAGGAAAAGGCTTTAAAGCGGGCAGAGGAAGAAAAGGTGAAAATCAATTACCAGGTAATGGATATTGAAAATTATAAAGCTTCAAAACAATATGATGCTGTGGGATTAATTTATGTTCATCTTGACCCGGTAGTAAGAAAAAAGTTTCATGGCGAAATTGCTAAATCATTACCTACAGCAGGTTATTTAATTTTTGAGGCTTTTGCAAAAGAACAAAAAAATAATACATCTGGTGGTCCAAAAGAAGAGGCATTGCTATATGACGCCCCTTCAATATGCAGTGACTTTCAGCAATTGCATATTTTATTCTGCGGTCAAAAAGAAGTTGATTTAAAGGAAGGTGATTTTCATAAAGGAAGGGCACATGTATTACGATTGATAGGACAGAAAATATAAGATGGCAATGTAATAGAAAGCTCCTGCTTAGGAGCCTATTCTATTTAATTTTATATAATTTTCGCCGTTGGTGTTCTGTGCATAGACTTTGTGCGATGATCACCAACAACAATATTATGTAACCTAATATTTACTTCGGTTGTTGGTGCAGCTTACGCATATAGCTCATTGAAATTAACGGCGTGGAAATAATCTTTCATTATAAGGATTTCTTAAATACACATATGTAATGGTTATTGCTCTTTATAATCACATATCCATTTATCCAAAGTCTTATAATTTTTCTTTATTTCATCCTGGTTATTTTCTTTTATGGTTCTAATTAAGATTTGCAATTTGTTGGCAAGTGAGAAAAAATGGAGTTTCTCCAATAAATTTTTATGATTTCTATGTTCATAAAATTTCAGCATGCTTTTGATAAAATCTTCTCCAAAACAGCCGTACAAATACATGAAGTCATAATCAGGATCGCCAATAGCCATATCGCTAAAATCAATAATTCCGTTTACTTTTTTAGTAGAAATCTCAAACAGGATATGATCAGTACTGAAATCGTTATGGACGAGAGCGGGTTTGTATTCAAAGTTTTTATCATCGGAAAGATAAGCGGTAAAAAGTTTTGTGATGATATCTCTGTTGGCGGGTGATATGTTAGGAAAGATTAATTTTTTTGTATCCTCAAAATCATCGGAATATTCTTCCTTTAAGTTTATGTTTTTAAGCCCGCAGACTTTTAGTTTTGATAAACTAATATGGTGCAATTGCGAAAGAAAAACCGCAAGAGATTTTTGAATTTGAATTTGAAATTCTTTTTCTAATGAATTATAAATTCCCTTAGTTAAAAATGTTCCGTTAATACTTTTGTAGCCAACGAAGTTGATTTCTTTTGATATAAAATCAAAATTTGGAATTTCAAGATCCAGTTGAGTTTTAATTTTCGACAAAACAGCTATTTCCTTTTCCAGGCTTTGTTTTACATCTTTTCTTTTAGGAAATCTGAAAATATAGTTATGGTTAAAAAGAAATGCTATGCTGTCATCTCCTTCACCTATTTTTTTAATGGTTGTAATATTAAACTCCGGAAATTCATGGTTAATAAGTTGCCTGGTAATTTCAAAGTTTTTCATTGCAGATTTTACTTACTTATTTCAACATTCTCTGTTTTAAAAACAATTTTTCCATTCACCATTGTCAATACACTTTGATGTGGCAGTTCCCCTTTCCTTCTGAAAACAAAATTTTTAAAGCGTGTAAAAATCCATAGTTTTGCAACAAAACTTATTAACATGAAAAAGAAAATTATAGTTATAGGGCTTTGTATAATAGTTGCTATCTTTTCGTGTAATCAATCTGACACCAAAGAAACAAAAAAAACTGCTGCATCTGGCACACAAACAGAAGACTCCACATTTAATTTTGCCCATAATTTTTTTAAGCCACTGCCGGCTATTGCTGAAAGTGCCGACAATCCTATTACTCTGGAAAAAGTTAAACTCGGCAAGTTGCTTTACTTCGACACGCGCCTTAGTAAAACCGGAAATAACAGTTGCAATTCATGTCACAATCTCGCCACTTACGGAGTTGACAATCTGCCGACTTCAAAAGGCGATGCAGGAAAATTTGGAGATAGAAATTCCCCCACTTGTCTCAATGCCGCTTTTCATGTTGCGCAGTTTTGGGATGGAAGAGCAAAAGATGTGGAAGAACAGGCGGGTGGACCGATTCTGAATCCGGTAGAGATGGCCATTCCTTCAAAAGATTTTTTGGTAAAAAAACTGAAAGGGACAAAGGAATATGCCGATTTGTTTAAAGCTGCATATCCTACTGACAAAGACCCGCTCACTTATCTTAATATTCAGAAATCAATTGGTGCTTTTGAGCGTACGCTCGTTACTCCTTCGCCTTTCGATAATTATTTAAAAGGCAATTATGCGGCATTGAGTGCTGACCAGAAAGAAGGGTTAAAAACATTTATGACTGTCGGTTGCATACAATGCCATAACGGTGTGGTTATCGGTGGTTCTACATTTCAAAAGTTCGGTGTGTATGGAGACTATCGCACATTTACCCACAGCACAACCAACGATGAGGGAAGAAAAAAATTAACCAAACTGGAGAGTGATAAAGATTTTTTCAAAGTTCCCTCTCTTCGGAATGTGGCGAAAACCTTTCCGTATTTTCATGATGGAAGCGTAAGCGATTTGAAACAGGCGGTTTTAATTATGGGTAAAACGCAGTTGAATAAAGATTTGGCAGAAGCAGAGGTGAACGGAATAGTTTCCTTTCTGAATTCACTTACAGGAAACCTTCCGGATGATGCTAAGAACCCTCCGGAAATTTTATCGCAGAAATAATAGTTGAAAGGACAGGATCGCATTTGCAGCTCTTTTCCGCCCCTGTTGGTGTTTTCCCCTAACTATCCGTAGTTTTCTGAAAATACATCTTCCAGCAGTATCTGCATGGCAAATTTCCAGATCATCATCTGCTACTAAAATTTTTTTCTTAGGCATTTTTAATTTTTTCCGGTTTGTTTTGTGTATCGCTTTCAATAACTGGTAATTCAACAAAAAAGATAGTGTATTCACTTTCTTTCGTTTCAAACCATATCCTTCCATCTAATTTTTCTACAATTCCTTTACACATAGCAAGCCCAAGTCCTGTACCGGAAGTTTTAGTTGTAAAATTGGGAGTAAAAATTTTATTTGTCATATGCTCCGGTATACCTGTTCCGTTATCCTTAACTGACAATATTACTTTACCATCTGAATCCATTGTTGCTATTTCAATTTCTGAGTTCCTGTTTTCCGGCACAGACTGTATTGCATTTTGTATAAGATTGGTCAATAGCCGGTTGATCTGTGTTTTATCTGCCCTGATCATAATTTTTTCTTTATGAGGAGAAAGGGCGATATGTAATTTATCATTAACTGAATATAATGAAGACACATGTTTTATGGAATCGTTTAAATTAAAAACCTGGTTCTTTGTTCTTCCTATATTGGCAAATTGCGCAAAATCTGTAGCAATTTGTGAAAGGTGATCTATTTGTTCTACCAATATCTTAGCAACATATACTGAAATATCTTTTACGTTTGGCGAGTTTGTATCAATTGCCATTTGCAGGTATTGCAGATTAAGCTTCATAGGTGTTAATGGATTCTTTATTTCATGTGCCACCTGCCTTGCCATCTCTCTCCATGCACCTTCTCTTTCGCTCCTGGCAAGCATTGCAGCGCTAATGTCTAATTTCTTAACCATCTTGTTATACTCATTTACCAGCTCTCCTATCTCATCTTTACGGTTCCAGATTATTTCCTCATTTATTTTACCAATGTTTATCTCTTTCATTTTATTAGTGATAATAAAAAATGAACGGGTGATACGGTTTGTAATAAATAATGCAATAATGCCCGCCATTAAAAAAATAAATGCATTAAGATTAATAATGGTAACAAGAAAATTGGATATCTCATCTTCCAGCCTGCTTTGCGATTCAAAATATGGAATGTTCAGGTAAGCATATTCTTTGCCCGTCTCATCCCTAACCGGAACATAATTGCTGAGGTATTTTAATTTACCGATCTTCTGCTCCTGAAAAAATTGTACATCTTTTAATTTACTAAGATGATAAAAAGCAACAGGATCCATTTTTGTACTTACCATGCCTGTATTGTAAGGAAGCGGCAATGATGACACTTTAAGATTTCCGCTAACATCGTACAGGTTAACATCTGCTGCATGAATTTCAGCCAGTTTGTTTATTGTGTATTCCAATTTTTCATTGGGCAGAAAATCATACACCTTTAATTTTTCATCATAAAAAGAAAATGTGTCAAGAGAATTTCTAACCTCATTTTCCATTATATGAATAGTTCTGCTAAGCTTTTCACGATTGTTGCTGTGGTAGCGGTTAATAAAAAATAAAATAGTGGCAATGCCAATTACAACAAAAGAAAATATACTTATGAGGATAATGGTGCCATGCACCTGGTTGCGTATTGTAAACTGCAGCAACGACCTCGTTTTTTTAAGATTGAATCTTCCCCTTATTAGTACATTGAATAAATTAAATAGCCCGGTAATTACTAAAAAAGAAAAGAACAGGTAAGCAAACAGGGTAATAGATTCCATAAAAAAACTATCTGTCTTTGCTATAACAATTATTTTATCATCGCCTGCATTATACCAAAGCTCATCATAACCATCGTTGCTCTTTGTTATAAATTCATTGTTGGCAAGCGATATATTTGAAATTACAGTTGGAAAAGGATAATTATTATAGCTATTACTTAAATGATTTTTGTTGTATACCGCAAATGAATACATTGATGAGCTCTCTATTGAATTTGCAGTTCCTTTGGAAAATAATTCCGGGTACAGTGCATCGCTTTTGTATTTTTTAGGTCTTGAAAGAATAAATACAAATCCCTGCAGCCTGCCTGCCGTATCAGTAACCTTTTTTTTACTTATATAATTAAACCTGTCGTACGATACATCATAATAAAAAAGATCAGTATATGCCGTAGGCTTTGCCTGTGTTTCCAAAACAGCATTCAACGTATTGCAGGTAGATGAATCTTCATTATATAAAGGATTTTGCTGAGCATCAAAAGTGTATATCTTAGTATCATACTTGTTTAGGTAACCTGAAAAGTTTTCATTGATAAGACTATCTTTTAAAAATTTATTCTCACCTGCATCTTTAAATCGTGGAAAGATCTCTGATAAAAAATCATTCCTGAAATCTGTTAACATAATATTCATCATTCTCTCACCCGCCGGATCAGTTTTGTTGGAAAGATTTTCTGCAAAATGTTTGCGCTCATTAAGCTCCTTTACACGATTTTGAGATATAATAACGGCAGTTATCGAGATACAAAAAAAGAATACCCAAAAAATAAAACGTGATGAAACTATTTTAGAAGCAAGTAATGAGAGATAATTATAATTCATTAAAAACACAAAGAGCAATAACCATATTATAAGTGCAAGATCAAATGAAATGTTTGGTGTGTTTAACGTAAAGGTGAGTGTTACAAGCCCAATGATAGCTAATGCGATATATAAGATATATTGATGTTCATCAATACAGCATCTTACCAGGTGCAATAATATCTGTATTAAAAAAAAGTAGCCAATAGCAATACAGCACAATACAATAAAACCGGCAACGGTATAAATGTTTAATGTAAAAAAATTAATTACGTCGAACGAAATCTGGGAATCAGCAACAAGACTGCGGATAATATGACCGCAGACAATTGTAATAATTATCATGAATACCGAAATGCCGATAACGAGTAAATTTTTTTGGGTTTTGGTTTTTGGTGTAAACTTAAAATCGCTGTCATGCCAGTGATATCTTAAAAACAATACTAGCCAGGCAAATAAAATAGAATTGATAAACAGGTCGCCCAGTGAGCGTAAGACCATGTTAGAGCCATAAATAGCAGGATCAAACATCTCTAACTGCCGAAAGTTAATTGGTATGGGGAAATAATAACTTATTACTCTGAGAGCCAGTACGCATAAAAATAAAAAAGCAAAACCCAGCCATAAACCTTTTTTTGCTACATAAAAATTTGCTACTACATGAATATATAAAAGCACCAATAACGCTGCAAAAATTCTCAGCCATAGAGAAACAGAATTATCATGTGGTATTGTATTGGCATTTGTTTTATGCAAATAAAAAAGAACATGTTCATCTATACCCCTGATTGCGATATTATCGGGCTGTTTACTTACCTCATATCGGTTCTCTATATTATCAACTGCAACAAAAGAATTTTGTAAATATTTATTCTGAATATAATAATCCCATTTAACAGGAATAAGAGATATTATTTTATAAACTGAACTGTCATTTGCAGAAATGGTTTTTTTATCAATTACATACCAACCATTAGAGAGCAGGGAAACATAATTACTATCATTAGATGTAATTATTGCGTCATCAGGCTGCACAATTTGTGTACTCCAAAAAACAGGTATGTGCTCTGAAGCTGTATCAGATATATAAATAAAAACAAAATATTTTTTGTCAGAGAATTTCTGTAATGCCGCTTCACTGTACTGTTTGTTTATAAGCTGATGTAATAAGCCGGTATCTTTATAAAAAGAGATAAAATCTTTTTGCTTTTGTTGTATATCTTTCTGTATCGCTTTTTGTACTCCGGATAAGGAAGCGCCGCCCCAATAGTTATCAATAATAAATGAAAAAGTTACTAACAATGCGGCAAGTAGCAGCAAGTAGCCGTTTCTGCCAAAAAAAAATTTGATGTATCTTCTAAATTTCAATTCTGTTTGGTTTGTTGCTTAATTGTATTCCACATCGAATCCATTTCTTCAAGTGTCATGTCATTAAGATTTTTCCCATCAGCATTAACCCTGGCTTCCATTTTGGTAAAACGTTTAATAAATTTTTTATTGGTAAGCTCTAAAGCATTTTCTGCATCAACATTTAAAAATCTTGCATAATTAATAATAGAAAAAAACAGGTCGCCCATTTCCTCTTCAATATCACTTTGCTTTTTTGATTGTACAGCTTTTAATAGTTCCTGTTCTTCCTCTTCAATTTTTTCCCAAACCTGCTCTTTTGTTTCCCACTCAAATCCAACCTGCTTTACTTTTTCCTGTAACCGCATAGCCTTAACCATTGCCGGTAAAGATTTAGGCACTCCGCTTAAAAGAGATTGTTTGCCCTCTTTTAATTTTATCTGCTCCCAGTTTCTTTTTACATCTTCAGCATTATTAACTTTTATCCCGCCTTCGGCGGGACCGTAAATATGTGGATGCCTTGCAATTAATTTTTTACAAAGGCTATCAATCACTTCCTGTAAAGTAAATTGTTGCTGCTCCTCTCCAATTTTTGAATAAAAAACTATGTGCAGTAAAACATCTCCCAATTCTTCTTTTATACCTTGCCAATCTTTCTCTGTTATTGCATCTGCCAATTCA
>JADGPX010000071.1 GCA_017882215.1 Chitinophagaceae bacterium
TTCTTTTGGTTTTATGTATGTTCCTTCCTTCATCATTTTCATTTGCTCATCTGTCATTTTTTGTTTCAACAAGGTCATTCCGCATTTGGGACATTTGCCCGGCTTATCTGATTTCACTTCAGGATGCATAGGGCAAGTGAACATTTCATCAGTTACCATTACTTGCCCCATACCTCCGCAACAATTGTTCATCATAAAATAAATTTTTTAACAGGCTATCGGAATAATTTGTACCAATAGCCTGTTGATTAAGAAAAATTTTAAGCCGCAATCTTTCTGCATTCTGCTTCACACTTTCTGCATTCTTCTGCGCATTTTTTACAAGACTCCATCATGTGCGAATGCTTTTCACATTCTTCGGCACATGCACGGCAGGCTTTGGCACATTGCTGGGCTGATTGTGCAGCATTACTACTCATACTTCTGCATTCTTTTGCACACTTAGTACATGCATCAGCGCAAGCCCTGCAAAGCTTTTCGCATTGTTCCATTCCAGGTTTTCCTTTGCATTCTGAGGCACAGGAATTGCATACATCTGCACATGCCTCACAGGCATCAATGCAGCTTTGAAAATTTTTATTACTCATTTTTTATAAAATTTAATTGTGTCCTTCAGTTCCGCTGTTGCCCAGCCTTCAGTTTTCGCTGTTGCCCGATAATTGTATTTATTCTTTTGGTTTTACATACGTTCCTTTCTTCATCATTTTCATTTGCTCATCTGTCATTTTTTGTTTCAACAAGGTCATTCCGCATTTGGGACATTTGCCGGGTTTATCTGATTTCACTTCAGGATGCATAGGGCAAGTGAACATTTCATCAGTTACCATTACTTGCCGCATACCTGAAGTGCTTGTAAAGGCTGTATTTCTATCATATTGGCAGCAGGACATTAACTTGTTGTAAGCATTGTCATCGCCTTTAAAATCCTGTGTATCGTAGCCTGATGCCGCAATTGCTTTTTGTATTTTTTCAGAATTTGATCTGGAAGAATTATAACTAACATTCAGAATTTTGGTTTCTTTGTTCCAATCTGCGGTAGTAGCGCCACCAACCTTAGCGGCTTTTTCTATATTCTTTTTACATATACCGCAATTGCCCCATACTTTGATGGTTTCTTTTTTTACTGATGTTTGTGCAAAGGAGAAATTTATAGCGAAGATGCTGAAAAATAGTGCAGCATAAATATTTAGCGTTCTCATTTTTATAAAATTTTTAATTGATTTAAGAATAATGCAAATAGCACAAAGCATCAACAGTAATTACTATTGATGTTCAAACTTTATATCAATTCTAAATTCTGAAAACGCTATTGAGAATACAAAGAGAAATGCCTTGAGATATTGGCGGAGAATGATTATTATAAATAGAACTTATTTCTGAAGAGGGAAGTATTGAGTCAAAAATGCTTTTTGAATTATCAACAATTGCAACGGGAGTAAAAATATTTATATCGTTGGTAATGAGTTTCTGTGAGTCATTAAGCTTAACTATTTTAAATTCATCTTTACAACAGCCATTCTTATCCTTGTTTTTCATTCCGCATTTACCACACTTATCACTATGAGTTAAAAGATCAACAGAAGAAATTTTCCCCATGCAGTAATGTATGGTCATAGCAACTCCGCTGGACACTGTTAAGTAAACAATTGCAAGTATGGCTATTAAAAACTTTTTCATCTGCAATACAAAAATAAAAGAAATAAATGATTAAATCAATGCATCTAAATGGTTTAACGTTTTCCCTAATTTACAAATCTCCAGTTAACACCTATTCTAAAAATTAAGCCGGGTGTTGGGTAATGCGGAGCAGCAAAATTATTATTGGTAAAATTGAAGCCATTGCCAAAATTGACTGTATTAAGGTTCTCTAACTTTACCAAACCTGTAAATGATTTTATTCTGAAATTAAAAAAATAAGAAACGTTAGGAAGATTGGTGATAGTGGAATCCTGCGGAAAGAATTGCCCCATAACAGGCGAGTAATTATTTGCTTTATATGGTGTATTATAATTAACATCAAAGCCGGTGCTTAAGTTTAAGTTTTTATAAAAAACACCTTCAAAAGCAAGCCTCTGTCTTGTATAGAACAGGGGAACTCTTACCGGAGAATTTGCCGCAGTTTGCTGTACAATAAAATCGCTGTACAAAAACAATTTTTTTCTTAATAATTTAAAATTAAATTTTTTGAATGCCTGTATCTGTGTAATATTTATCAGTGAAGAATACTGATCAGTCTGGTAATAATTTTTGAAGTAAGTATAGTTAGCGATGGAAATATTCCTGAACCAAAGTGTGAATTTTGGGTTTTCGGCAGCAGCAGACAGAACCGTTATATTCTCTTTTTTAGCAGCTGATGGATTTTTAAAATTAAAAGACGACTGATCTTCAAAAATAAACGAAGGTGATCGGTTTATGTTTTGAAAAGCAACCTGTATATCACCAAATTTTTCATTCAAAAATCTTGTAAGGTTTGCGTTGGCAGAATAATCTCCGGCATTTAAACCGGCAGCATAAAACTCTCCCTTTAAAAGTGCATCCCACTTTTTATTCCTCGTTTTATTTCGATATTCGCCATGCACTGCTACATTATAATAGTTCTTTGTACCGCTGGCAAACATTCCCTTTAAATTCTCAAGTCGTAATCCTGCTTCAATAAATTGTGCAGGATTTTTTGTTTCAGGAAATTGCCGGATTGAAAAATCATTGGTAAGTATTTTCCATTTATCCTGCACAAAAAAATTCAATCCAAACTTTGCACTTATCGAAGTATCATACCACTTTTTAAAAATTGCTGAATCTGCCTGTGAATCTTCTAACCATTTTATGTGATCTATTCCTATTGTATCCTTAAAACTGTATGTATAAGTATTGTATGATATTGAATGTTGAAAACGAAATTTTGGATAGAACAAATATTCCTTTGTGCTGTCATTTATTTCTACAGAATCTCTTTTCCCAAGATCATAGCTCTGTCTTAAAAAGAAAGTAAAGTCTTTATAAATATTGCCTGTTGATATTTTTGTTGAGAAAACATTAAATACATTGCTAACATCACCGCCAAGATTAACAGGTATGGAAACACGATGCTCTCTATTTGGAGCATATAAAAGACTATCATTTTGTATGCCGCCATTTTCTGATGCTGATAATTTGTTTCCGTTTAAAACAAACCATGCTGCATATCTTTTTTTATTGCCCTGGTAATTGCTGAACAGCCTGTAATTATTATGTCCTGTATTTTGTGTTTGAAAAAATCCGGGTGCGGAGATCAATCTGTACTCAAACCCAAAGTTCCAGTTGGGCTTTATATTTTGTGTATGAAGAATATTTACGAATTGTTCTTTGCCTGATGCAAGCAAATAAGTTATTTGTGTATAAGGTCTTGTTGTTTTATAAAACTTTGTTCCCTCCAGAGTAAACCTGTAAATATCATATGCATGAAAGCCTGCATCCCATCCGGCTTTTAATATAGGAGTAAAAAGAATTGGGTAGTCGGCGCTGCCATTATTGCCTAACGTAACATAATGTGCAGGCACAGAAAAAAATTTATTAAAATCATTTATAGAAGAGTCAAGCCGGTTACTTTTTAATGAATCAAGATACCTGTAAGAGATGGTTATAGAATCGGCAAGATCGTCTCTATGTTTAAAACCAATTGTTGTATCACCAGGTTTTGTTTGAGAAGCAGATTGGGTATTTCCGGTGGTACCTATTTTTTCTTTTACAGCTTCTAAAACCCTGCCCTGTATTTGTGCAAAGGATGAGTGATAAAAAAATAAAATTGCCAGGATCAGAAATCCTGCATTATACTTCCGAAAAAATTTATACGATCTTTTTATCATTATTATTTTAAAAATACGGCTAAAGCAGAGCGATCAGTTCTTTAAAAATACAGGCTAATTTGGGTTCCGCTTCTTTAGCAGCCTGCAATACTTCTTCATGCGTAATTTTATTTTCTCCTTCCCGAATACCAATATCTGTGATCACGCTTATTGCAAATACAGGTAAGTCCATATGCACAGCAGCGATCACTTCCTGTACAGTGCTCATGCCCACTGCATCTCCACCCAAAACATTTATCATGTGATACTCTGCTTTGGTTTCAAAAGTTGGGCCCGTTACTGAAACATAAACTCCTTCCTTTACATCAATGTTATTTTTAAGCGCTATTTGTTTTGCTTTATTAATAAGATATTTTTTGTAAGGCTCACTCATATCAGGAAAACGTGGTCCTAAGCTTTCATTATTATTACCAATTAAAGGGTTTGGAGTAAGCAGGCTGATGTGATCATTGATGATCATAAGATCACCAACTTTAAATACTTTATTTGTTGCGCCGGCTGCATTACTTAACAGCAAAGTTTTAATTCCCAAATATTTAAAAACCCTGATGGGTAAAATAATATCTTCAGTATTATATCCCTCATAATAATGAAATCGTCCCGACATTGCTACCACTTTCTTTCCGCTCAATTCACCAAAGATCAATTTACCGCTATGCCCTTTTACAGTGCTTACAGGGAAATTCGGAATATCTCCGTATGCAATTTCTTTTTCAATTTTTATTTCATTTGTGAAGCTTCCCAATCCGCTGCCTAATACAATACCAACCGATGGTTTCTCAGGATAAATGCTTTGAATGTATTTTACTGCTTCATTTATTTTTTCCATAGATGGTTTCCGAAAAATTTAAGCTGCTAAGATAAGAATGTCTGAACCATGATTTATGGGATTATAAGATTATTGGGATTAAAGATAAATGGAGTTAAAATTTCTTAAGAAAAAGACTTATCGGGAAGAGTTTAAATAATTCGTGTAATTCGGATATAATTCGTGTGCTATGTTCTTAATAAGGATAGCGGTAAAAATCACAATCCTCTTCATCACACAATAATTTTTTCAAAACTTTATCTTTTAAAACATCTATATAATCCATTGGTCTTCCATTCACATAAATTGTTCGATAAACTAAACGGATACCATGACTATAATCAACATACCAATTAACATGTCCGGTATATAAAGGCTGAATCGGATTGCCATCTAATTTATGCCAGCCGTAAATAGCCACCCTGTTTGGTTTGGGATCTTTGGTAATTTTTTCGCTGATAACAACATCTTTTTTAATTCCTGCAATTAATCCATTACGTTGTTTTCTTTGTCCTTCAATAATTAAATGATGATGATACATAGTAACTGTACTATCCCGGAATGCATACATAGGCACAGGCTCTAACTTTACTTTGGCGGCTTTATAAATATCATCAACCATTTTTCTTGCAGGCAAAAAACAATGAAAACTGTCAGCAATTTTTTGTGCTGCCATTGGTGTAATATCAATACGTGCCCAGTCATCATCACTGCCGATACTGAGATAATCAGGGCTTACATAAAAAGTTGCAGTAATACTTTTACCATTTGGATCTTTTATTTCTGTATGAACAGGAACAAATCTTTTTAAAAAAGAAGGAATGTTACCGCCAAGAATTTCTTTTACAGCAAATGAATCTCTTCTTTGCCAGTTGAATGCTACAGCCTGTTTATAGAATTCAGTTCCTGTAATTGCTGAATTATTTCGTTCCGTTACAAAAATTTTTTTGGATGCGGAGCAGGAAACTAAAACAAATGCCAAAAAATATGTGACTATTTTATTCATAAAAGAGTTATATAAAAACTGAATTAAAACTAAAAACTACAAACCTGCCTACCGGACAGGCAGGCTAATAACTGCAAACTTACTTATCTTCGCCAAAAAAATATTTACGATGAATCTTCACGAATACCAGGCTAAGGAACTATTAAAAAGATTTAATGTTCCTGTACAGGAAGGAATTGTTTGCAGCAGCGCATTGCAGGCTGAAGATGCTTACAGGCAAATACATTCACAATACGAAAGCAAATTTGCTGTAGTAAAGGCGCAAATACATGCAGGCGGAAGAGGTAAAGGAAAAATTGCAGGAACAGAACAACGCGGCGTGGCTGTTGGTAAAAATGCAGAAGAAGTTAAAACTATTGCACAAAATATTTTAGGAGGAACATTGGTAACTATTCAAACAGGTGCGGCCGGTAAAGTGGTAAATAAAGTTTTGATTGCGCAGGATGTATACTATGATGGACCAAACCCGGTAAAAGAGTTTTATTTATCTATTTTGATGGATAGAAGCAAAGGAAGAAACGTTATTATGTACAGCACTGAAGGTGGAATGAATATTGAAGATGTGGCGCATGATACACCGGATAAAATTTTTAAAGAATGGATCCATCCCGGCGGAGGCGTACAGGGTTTCCAGGCAAGAAAGATTGCATTTAATTTAGGATTATCCAGAGAAGCATTTAAAAATTGTGTGAGGTTTGTTACCAATTTGTATAATGCCTATGTTGGTTTGGATTGTAATATGCTTGAAATAAATCCTCTGTTTAAAACAAGTGATGATAAAATTATTGCAGTTGATTGTAAAATGAATATTGATGACAATGCTTTACTGCGTCATCCTGACCTTGCTTCAATGCGTGATATTTCAGAGGAAGATCCGACAGAAGTTGAAGCTGATAAATTTAATTTAAATTTTGTAAAGCTTGATGGCAATGTAGGCTGTATGGTTAATGGCGCCGGGCTTGCAATGGCAACAATGGATATGATAAAACTTAGTGGCGGCGAGCCTGCAAATTTTTTAGATGTTGGCGGCACAGCAAATGCGCAAACAGTGGAAGCAGGTTTCAGGATAATTTTAAAAGACCCAAAAGTAAAAGCTATCCTTATAAATATTTTTGGAGGCATTGTAAGGTGCGATCGTGTGGCGCAGGGAGTTATTGATGCATATCAATCAATCGGCAATATTGAAATTCCTATTATCGTTCGTTTGCAAGGCACCAATGCCGGGGTTGCCAAAGAATTAATTGATAAAAGCGGATTAAAAGTACAGTCGGCAATCCTTTTAAGTGAAGCTGCAGAACTTGTAAATAAAGCTGTAGCCTAAAATATTTTATTTAATTTGCAATTAAGATTTTTTGCTCTAATAATTTTTAATCACACTTTTAAAATTTTCATTTCTGAAAGATCCGCAGGGGAATAGCGGGCATACCGGATGTGATATATGGATGATGAAAGAATTAGCCCCCAACCCCTAAAGGGGAGTAATTTGCATCACTTCATACACCGGGCTAAAGAGATAAACTTTTTTGGTAGCTACTTCCACACACTTAAACCGTTTTCTTATCCTCTCCCCTTTCTTAAAAATTGCCCCGCTATTTACTTTAAATAAACTCCCTGCAGGCAACTCTTCAACAAAAAAATAACCTTCTTTTTTTACATCGTACTTTTTTAAGGCTCTTATTAAATGTGGTTCAGTACAAGTAGTTGCTGCAGGGTTTTTCAAACTCTGCACCAATAATTTTTCTATCTCCGGAGGGAAATTTTTTTTAGGAATGAACTCACTTAATATCTTCCCATATTCTTCTTTCCATTGTTTTCCATGCGCCTGAATTCTATGTCCGTATTTTTCATGCGCAAGTAAATGTGCAAGCTCATGTAATAAAGTAATTAAAAAAGAATATTTATTAAGATTACCGTTAACGCTGATGCGATGATTTTTATCAAATACTTTATTGCGGTAATTGCCTAAAATACTTTGGCGTTCCCTGGTAATTGTTAGATGAACTTTGTAATGGTGAAGATAATAAGCAACTTCTTCAAAAGAGCCTTCGGGTAAAAATGAGCTGAGTGCAGTAAGCGGTGATTCTTTTTTAGGCATTTTTTTTCTTCCTGGCAACTTTCATTAATGCAGTTACTTCTACAACTGTGTAAACAATGTATAAACCCATAGCAGTAAACAATCCGGGTTTATTTATTTTACTTCTGAATAAAAAAACATAGATCAAAACAACGATCATGCAGATAAACATTTTGAACATCATGGATGCATACATGCCACGTACAAATGCCTGCGGATTGGGCGATTGTAATCCTTTACGCTGCAGCAAAAAACCTCCAATGCTTATAAAAAAAAGAAAAAGATTTGCCCATATTAAAAACTCCCTGTCAAAACCATGACTTTCTAAAAACGTTTTAAAAGTTAATATTAAACCGTTTAAAATAATAAATAACAGTACGATGGGAAAGAATGCTTTTCTGTTTTCTTTATTCATTTTCTTTTAGATGTGGCTTTTATCAATCTTACTATCATGGCAATTAAGATGAGTAAAGGTAATATCCATACGAACAATGGAATTTTAAACGTCCATTTATCTAATTCCAATCCTAAAAAAACACCAATGCCAAGGCTTACAAAAAGCTGACCACCGATTCCGGCATATTGCCATAACTCATTGCTTCTTTTTTTATCAATAGGTTTATTAAGATCAGTCATTACTTTTTTCTATATCTTTTAATTTAAGCGTAGTGGTATCTTTTTTAATCACTTCTCCTTTTAAAATCTTTTGAATATTATCGATGTATTGTTGTTTGTAAATCAAAGTTCTTTCAATTGAATCTGCCTTTACTTTTAAGTCCTGGTATTCCTTCGCCTGTCTTGCATCACCAAAACCTGGTATGTATAATTTAAGCGGGGTAAAAGCAATGAGAGCAACCGTTAATCCAACCAACACAACAAACAAAGTGCTTAATGCTATGTAAACGCTTATCCTGCTTAATTTAAAAGCAACCACCTCCTCATAAGTATCCTCGTTCATAACCACAAGCCGGTAGCGATTTCGTAAACGTCGTAAAGTACTGTTGGCATCAGGTATTGCCATAATAAATTTTTAGCTTGTTAAAAATAACAAAGCATGGGCATTTAATAGCATAATAGCTTAAAATAAACGTATTTTTAAAATATTTTTGTTGAAAAGTAGTTTTAGATAAATACAAACTGATCCGTATCATATAGTTATTAAAAATCATCATTATACATGCGCTGCCTTGCTTTAAGATTTTCCCTTTTACTTTTATTTTTTTTCTGTATTGTTCCGGCATTTAGCCAGTTAGGCAATATCACTTTTGACCTGCAAAAAGATAAGCCTGAAAAATTTAAGAATAAGATATTAAAATCAGAAACTACAGGAGATAAAAAATTTACTTTAAAAAAAAGAATTTCACAAAACACAGTATCGCATTACAATTATTACTTCAATGCAAATAATAAGCTCAACGAAGTAATTGCAAGAGCAAGGCTATCAAACAGAGATGATTATGGCAAACTGCTTTCTTTTTATGGCTACTCTTTAAATACTACTGCTGCCCAAAAAACCGAGCTTGATTCAGTTATTTATAAAGCCACTGCGGGCATACTATTGCATGATCTTAGAAGTGACTGGGTTGATAATTTATATCTTCTTATAGGACAGTCATATTTATTTCAAAAAGAATTTGATTCTGCATCGATGACCTTTCAATTCATCAACTATAATCTTTTTCCGCATAAAAAAAAGGATGATATGCAATTGATAGTGGGCACAAATGCAAATGCCGGCGGAAATTCAATAAGTATTGCCAGTAAGGAAGACAGGTCACTTCTTAATAAAGCTTTCACCAGACCACCCAGCCGTAATGATGCATTGGTTTGGCAGATAAGAACATTTATAGAACAGGAAGAATATACCGATGCTGCAGGTTTGATAAATACATTGCAGAATGATCAAAACTTTCCGGCACGATTAAAAGCTGAGCTTGAAGAAGTGAATGCATATTGGTTTTATAAACAAAAAATGTACGACAGTGCGGCTATTCATCTTGAAAAAGCTTTATCAGCTGCAGAAGACAAACAGGATAAAGCCCGGTGGGAATATTTGCTTGCACAGCTTTTTGAAATTACAAAGCAACCTGAAAAAGCTTCTCAATATTACAGTAAAGCCATGAGGCATACTACTGATCCGTTACTGGATATTTATGCCAACCTAAGTAATGCCAAAATATACAGGAGTAACGACCCGAAAGAATTTAATAACACAATTGACAATTTAGTAAGAATGGCTAAGAAAGATAAGTATGAATCTTATCGCGACATTGTTTACTATTCCGCAGGTGAGCTTGCTCTTCAAAAACCTGATACTGCTGCTGCAGAATTTTTGTTTAATAAAAGTCTTAGTTATAATGATATTAATTCGGCTTATAAAAACAGGGCGTATTTGCAATTGGCTGATATAGCCTTCAATAAAAAAGATTATAAAAAAGCTTCTGCCTTTTATGACAGCCTGCAGCTTACTGATGATGTATTAATTGAAAGAGTGAAGGAAATTGAAGATAGAAAAAATGCATTATCAAAAATTGTAGAAAAAATAAATATCATTGAAAGAGAAGACAGCCTACAACGAATTGCAATGCTATCTGCAAATGAAAGAGAAGCTTTTTTAAAAGACCTTTTAAAAAAATTACGCAAAGAAAAAGGTCTTAAAAATCAGGATCTCAATTCATTAAATCCTTCTTCAGTTTTTGACAATAGCCAAAATCAATCAATCGATCTGTTTGGATCGAATGACACAAAGGGCGACTGGTATTTTTATAATGCTTCAATGAAATCAAAAGGATTCACTGAATTCAGAAGCAGGTGGGGCAACCGATCGAATGTTGATAATTGGCGTCGCACATCTGCTACAAATATTTCCATCAATAATACTAATCAAGCAAATAATAATTTACCTGTTAAGGATAATAAAACATCACTTATCAATACCGACCTGAGTTATGATGGCTTGCTGAGCAACGTGCCGCTTACTGCTGAAAAATTAAATGCTTCAAACATTTTAGTTGCCTCATCATTATTTGAGTTAGGTAAATTGTATCAAAATAATCTTGAAGATTATAACATGGCTGCGCAAACGTATGAAACATCATTACAGCGCTTCCCTAACAATTTGTATAATGGTGAATTGTATTTGAATTTAATTTACTGCTACCAGAAGTTAGGTAATCTATCCAAAGCATCTTATTATAAAAATTTACTGACTTCTAATTTTAAAGACAGTAAATATGCACAAGCTGTAATTAATCCGCAGGCAGTAAAACAAGGAACAAAAGATCCGGCTGCAACCAAACGATATGAAAATATTTATAACCTTTTTATAGAAGGACAATTTGAAAAAGCTGTACAGGATAAAAGATCGGCAGATAGTTTATATGGAAATAATTACTGGAATCCGCAATTGCTATACATAGAATCAGTGTATTATATAAAACAAAAGCAGGATAGCCAGGCAATAGTTACTTTAAATAATATCATCACGCAGTATCCAACTTCTCCTTTAAAAGATAAAGCTGCAACAATGATAGATGTATTGAAAAGAAGAAAACAAATTGAAGGTTATTTAACCAATTTAAATGTAAAAAGGGCTGACGATGGTAAGGTCATTGTGATAAATGATGCCCCTTCTGAACAAAAAATAGTAACACAAAACAATAAAACAGAGCAGCCAAAAACTGTAATACCTGGGGAGAAAAAAGAAGTTGTTCAGCCCAAAACTGTAACACCCCAACCGCTTACGAATGGCACATTCACATTTATTGCTGAAAAAGCACAAAATGTTGTGATGATTCTGGATAAAGTTGATCCCGTTTATATCAGCGAAGCAAGAAATGCATTTAACAGGTATAACAGAGAAAAATTTTCAGGACAAACAATTGAGATAGCCAGGGATGCCATTGATAAGGATAGAAATATTTTAATATTCAGTAAATTTCCCGATGCTAATGCAGCTATCTCCTATGCAGATAAATTAAAGAAAAACGCTGCGACTGAAGTTTCATGGTTGCCTGCCAATAAATATTCCTTCTTAATAATCTCCGATGCTAATTTGCAGGTATTAAAAGCCAACAAAGACCTGCAGGGCTATATTAAATTGTTGAATAACAAATACCCGGGCAAATTTTAGTATTAACTTCTTTAAAAGTTTAACTATTCCCCTGGCTGTCCTGAGTTTGTAACTCAGGCCAATCTGTTGGTTCCGGCAGAAGCAAACCATTTGCTTTTTATTTTCCCACTAAAATCTTTATTAATTCTTTTTCTTCTTCGTGTTTTTTATTAATTATTCCAAAA
>JADGPX010000072.1 GCA_017882215.1 Chitinophagaceae bacterium
ATCAAATAATTCTTTGTAGCCAACGGTTTGTAATGCATTCAAATTTTTAAAAGAGGAAAGGCTTTTAACTTCATCTAATAATCCATTATTCATCATGTCTTCTATTCTGTTGTTTATGTTTTGATGAAGTTCTTCTTTCGGTAATTGCAATCCGATCTTAATTATCTTAAAATCTCTTTCCTTTTTTTTGTGGGATTGAAAATCAATTATTGATCTGCCGGTAGAAAGCTTTACTTCCAAAGCTCTCATCATTCTTTGTGGATTTTTTATTTCTCCTTTATAAAAAAATATTGGATCGGTTTTCTTTACCTCATCTCTTAACCACTCCAATCCTCCATTGTTATAATTTGTTATTATTACTTTTTTCATTTCAGCATCTACAACAGGCACTTCATCCATTCCTTCACAAAAAGCTTTAATGTATAAGCCTGTGCCACCAACCATTACCGCAATATCATTTTGTTTGAAAATCTCATTCGCCTTTAGTAAAGAATATTCTTCAAATACTTTTGCATTCACTTCATCCTGTATAGAATGTGAATTAATAAAGTAGTGCTTTACTTTTTGTAATTGCCCAGGAGAAGGTTTTGCAACACCGATATTAAGTTCTTTATAGCACTGGCGGCTATCGGCTGATATTATTTGTGTATTAAAATGCTGCGCTAACTCAATAGCAAGTGAAGTTTTGCCAACAGCTGTTGGACCGACAATAATTACGCAGGTTTTATTTCTCATTGATATTCTACGTCATTTCGATCCCGAAATTTCGGGAGAGAATTCTCTGAAAGTGTATGTTAATTTATGAGATTTCTCTCTTCGCCTGCCTGCCGTCAGGCAGGTTCGAAATGACGAAAGGTGTGCGTTTAATTTATAATTCATTTTCGTCGAGGCTGCCTTCTGCTTCTTCTTCAGCATCTTCAGATGTTTCACCTTCTTCGCCCTCTTCGCCCTCTTCGCCCTCTTCACCCATGGCAAGTAATGCATCGGCATTCAGATCATATTTTCCTTCTATCTCTGCAAGCTTTTCGCTTATTAAACCTTTTGTTCCATACTGGCTTGGGCCAATTCCCTCACTTCTTGCACAGGAAGGATAACTTATCTTACTGCTTTCTTCTTTATCAACATTAATAAGCTCAACCATAAAGGTCCAGTTCTTATTAACGTCGTACACGTAAATAAATTTTTGATTGGTATCTCTTATCTCACTGCCTATAGTGGTTTCACTCATCAGCAATGGCGGCGCTGCGTAAGGCTTATCATATTTTTCCAACGTTATTTCTTTACCCCGCTGCCATTTATCATTGCTCCTGTAAAAGGTTGCCTTGTGTTTATTATCAAATTCAAAACATCTTAATATCTCATGATGCAGATCAAAAAAAGTATGTGTATGCTTTATAACAATATCACGATAAATACTGTCATCATCTTCCCAATAAATTCTGAATCTTAAAATTGCCATATCACGAAATTAAGAAATCAAGGACAAGTAGCAAGTAGCAAGTGGTGAGTAGTGAGTAGTAAGTAGTAAGTAGGAAATAGCAAGAAGCAAATTCGCTGTGGATTTAAAAATTGACTATTGGCTATTGACTATTGACTTATTGACCATTTTTTACAATGCCCATTTCTTTTGCTTTCTGTATCATAAAATTATGTGCCGCTTCATATTCATTAGAAATAACACCATCCAATATAGCCTCACGTATCGCTGTTTTTATATCACCAACTTTGCGGGAAGGCGAAAGATTGAATTCTTTCATTATCATTTCTCCGGTAATAGGTGGCTGCCAGTTTCTTATCTTATCATTCTCCTCTACTTCTGCAAGGCGTTTACTCACCATTTCAAAATTTTCTAAATAGCTCTTTACTTTAAATTTATTTTTTGAGGTGATATCGGCTTTGCACAAGGTCATTAAAGCATCAATATCATCGCCTGCATCAAAAAGTAATCTTCGTAATGCAGAATCTGTTATATTTTCTTTTGTAAGGCTGATAGGCCTGAGATGCAGCTCCACCATTTTTCTTACAAATTTCATTTTATCATTTTGCGGCAGCTTAAGCTCGTTAAATATTTTGGGAACCATCCTGCCACCAACTACCTCATGACCATGAAACGTCCACCCATGACCTTCTTCAAATTTTTTTGTTTTTGGTTTTGCAATGTCATGTAGTATGGCAGACCAACGCAGCCAAAGATCATTAGTATGCTTTGCGATATTATCCAACACTTGCAACGTATGGTAAAAATTATCCTTGTGCCCTTTACCATCAATATACTCAGCGCCTGCAAGTTCAACCATTTGAGGAAAGATAATTTTAAGCAATCCCGATGTATATAAAAGTTTAAAGCCAACTGAAGGTTCTTCGCTCATAATAATTTTATTGAGCTCATCAGTGATACGCTCGGCGCTTACAATTTTTATCCGTTCCGCATTTTGAATAATGCCTTCAAAGGTTTGCTCTTCAATAGTGAAATGTAATTGTGCCGCAAAACGGATCGCTCTCATCATTCGTAAAGGATCATCACTAAAGGTTAGCTCCGGTTTTAATGGGGTCTTAATTATTTTTTTCTTAAGATCACTTAAGCCATCAAAAGGGTCTATCAGATCGCCAAAACCTGCCTGTCCGGTAGGCAGGTCTTTTTTATTTAAACTTATTGCCAAAGCATTTATGGTGAAATCACGGCGGGTTTGATCATCTTCAATAGTGCCTTGTTCTACTTTTGGTTTACGGCTGTCATAATTGTAACTTTCTTTTCTTGCGCCTACAAATTCTATTTCGTAAGAGCTTTCGAAAGTCTCCCCTATCGGGGGAGATTTAGAGGGGGCTTCTTTCACTCTTGAGTCATTTAATTTTATCTGGGCTGTTCCAAAGTTTTTAAATATAGCTATTTGCGGAGAAGGCTTAAATTGTTTAGCCACTTCCTGCGCTAATTCAATTGCATCTCCCACACAAACAATATCAATATCTTTTGTTGGTCTTCCCAAAATTTTATCTCTTACAAAACCTCCTATTAAAAAGCATGGCATATCTAATTCAGCAGCTGCTGTAGCAATTTTTTTTAATATAAATAATTCTTTATCGTTGCAAATGATATACATGAAACAAAAGTAGGATTAAACCTTAAACCTCTTAAACCTTTTAAACGTCTTAAACCTTCGTTTTTAACGTGGCATTAATCTTGACAACTATAGTATTCCTTTAAAAACCCGTTCCTTTGAAAGAATTTTGACAATTTGTCTAACGAAATAAAATTTATGAATCACAAGCTATTTTTAGGAGGATCAGAAGAAGAGATGGAATTTATGCCTATCATACCATTAAATGAAGATGGAAGTGAAAACAATGATGAGCAAGCGATTCCGGCGGAATTACCTTTATTGCCATTGAGAAATACCGTGCTTTTCCCAGGCGTTGTTTTGCCTATTACAGTTGGCAGGGATAAAAGTATAAAAGCCGTAAATGATGCTTATAAGACTGACAAATTGGTTGGTGTAGTTTCACAAAAAGACAGTAATGTAGAAGAGCCGACCGTAAGTGATCTGGTAGATATTGGTACAATTGCCAAAATTGTAAAGCTTATAAAAATGCCGGATGGCGGCACAACGATTATCATCCAGGGTAAAAAAAGATTTAAGACAGAAGAGATAACTTCTGATGATCCTTATTTTAAAGCAAGAATCTCTGTTTTAGAAGATGAGCCTTTGGTAGATGACAGTGATTTTGAAGCCATGGTGGGATCTATCAAGGAGCTTGCAGCACAGATCATACAACTCTCTCCCAATATGCCTTCTGAGGCTTCTATTATTTTAAAAAATATCGAGAATCCTTCTTTCCTAATTCACTTTGTCAGCAGTAATCTTAACAGCAGTTTGGTAGAAAAACAAAGACTGCTGGAAATAAATAACATTAAAGCAAGGGCTGAAGTGCTGATGAATTTATTGCAGACAGAATTGCAATATGCTGAGCTAAAAAATAAAGTAACCAACAAAACAAGGGCAGAACTGGATAAGCAGCAGAAAGATTATTTTTTGCAACAACAAATGAAAGCCATAAAAGAAGAATTGGGAGGAGAAAATATTGCCGAGGTAAACGACATGCGCAAAAAGGCGGAAGGAAAAAAATGGCCGGCAGCTGCCAAAGAAATGTTTACTAAAGGCGTGGAAAAGTTAGAAAGGATGCACCCTTCAACGCCTGATTATTCTGTAGTATACAATCATCTTGACCTGATGCTTGATCTGCCATGGGATGATTATACCAAAGACCAATATGATCTGAAAAAAGCAAAAAAAGTTTTGGATAATGATCATTACGGAATGGATAAGATAAAAGAAAGAATATTGGAATACCTCGCTGTATTAAAATTAAAAGGAGACATGAAAAGCCCGATACTTTGTTTTGTTGGTCCTCCCGGAATTGGTAAAACATCTTTGGGTAAAAGTATTGCCAATGCTATCAACAGAAAATATGTAAGGGTAAGTTTAGGAGGATTGCATGATGAAAGTGAAATTCGCGGACATCGTAAAACCTATATTGGCGCTATGCCGGGAAGGATATTACAATCTATCAGGAAAACAAAATCATCAAACCCGGTAATGATATTAGATGAAATTGATAAAGTGGGTAATGATTTCAGAGGCGATCCTTCATCTGCTTTATTAGAAGTTCTCGATCCGGAGCAAAACAATAATTTTTACGATAATTATTTAGAGCTTGAGTACGATCTTAGTAAAGTTTTATTTATCGCCACTGCAAATAATCTTCAAAATATTTCTCCTACCCTTCGTGACCGCTTGGAAATAATTGATCTCAGCGGTTATGCGATAGAAGAAAAAATTGAGATCGCTAAACGTCACCTGTTGCCCAAACAAAAAGAAGCACATGGATTGTCTGAAGGATCCTACGGAAAAGATGTGAATTTTAAAATAAGTGATGCCGTTTTAGAAAAGATTATTACAGACTATACCAGAGAAAGCGGTGTACGTGATCTTGACAGGCAACTGGCTTCCATCATGCGTAACCTTGCGAAACAATATGCCGTAAAGGGAAAATTAAAGCCAACAATAAGTGCCGGAGATGTTACAAAAATATTAGGTAAATCACGTTTCAGTAATGAGATGTATAAAACGGCGAATATGGCGGGAGTAGCGGTGGGGCTTGCCTGGACGTATGTTGGCGGAGATATATTATTTATTGAAACCGCCATCAGCGATAATGGAAAAGGTGAGCTGAAACTTACCGGTAACCTTGGTAATGTAATGAAGGAAAGTGCAACAACTGCTATGACCTATCTGCAGACAAATGCAAAAAAATATGGTATTGATCCGGAGCTTTTTACTAAAAAGAATGTTCACATACACATACCTGAAGGCGCAGTGCCCAAAGACGGTCCCAGTGCAGGTATCACACTTATGACGGCGCTTGCATCTTCTTTTACAGGCAAACGTGTGAAGCCGTATTTAGCAATGACAGGAGAAATAACTTTGAGAGGACAAGTGTTACCTGTTGGAGGTATAAAAGAAAAAATACTTGCGGCAAAACGTGCCGGGTTAAAAGAAATAATCATGTGTGCGTTGAATGAAAAAGATGTTCAGGAAATTGACCAGGCGTTTATCAAAGGCTTAAAAATAAGCTATGTAAAAAATATGCAACAGGTGCTGGATTTGGCTCTTGCCTGATTAATTTCTGAACCATGATTTGGGTAGATTAATGGATTAAAAAGACTTAATAGTATTTTGCGCACTTTGCGTTTCTTTTGTTTTCTTTACGATACTCCCTTTAGCATTTTTTTAAAATAAAGTCTGCTGATTTTCAGTGTAATTAAGTTTGTCATCAACAATTTTTGCCGGAGAAGTATAAGGATGCTCTTCACTTTTATTTTTACTCATTATATGCATTACCTGCCACCCTTTCCACTTTAAGTAATCAGAAACTAAAGACCGGTGACAGCGCCACCACACTGCTTCAGAACACATATAGGCAGTTTTGTATTGAGAAGCAAAGTCTTCTAACCTACTAATTCCCTCTTTAAAATCTTCTGTCTCCATATAATCTGCATAGCCGCGGAATGCATCATTTCTCCACGCAGTATTTTTTGAATCTTTCAAAGTCTTTCTTCTGCCTCCAAGCTCAGGAAAATGCTGATAGATTATTTTATGCGCCAGTAAAGTTTGTTGTAAATTTTCTTTATTAAAATGAGGGTATCTTTTTGAACCTGGATAACTGCGAATATCTGCCAGCAATTCTATTTTAAAAGAATTAAGAATTAAAATAAACTCTTCCTCGGTTCTTGTAGAATGACCAATAGTATAAATTATTTTTTGTTTTGAAGACATTCAATTACCGCAATTCTCGTTATAATCAAATAACTCTTTAGGCGCTTTATATATTGAAGCCCAGCAGGCATACACTACATCGGTAGGTCCGATTGCATGAACAAGATATTTCCATTTACCATTTACCTTCTTCCACAATGCATAAATAGAATTTCCATCAAACATACCAGCCTCGAACGCATCTTTAAAAACCGTTTTCCTAAAATCTATTTCTTTGCCATTTGCATATTTTACATTGCCTTTAAAAAAAGCATAATTATTTTTTATTTGTAAAGAGCGAACAACAAAAGTTACATCCTGCTTTATTTGCGGCTTTACTTTACTGCGGAGTATATTTAAAATAATGGTTCGATCAGCAGATTGCCTGTCTTTAGTAATATCAATTATTTTGTCCTGGGCAAAACATTCAGCATTTACTAACAGGAATAAAAAACATGTAATAGCTTTCCTAATAATTGATTTCATTTTAAAAATAACTAAGATTGGTTTTTGGAGATAAAGACAGTAATGTTTCATACATCAGTTTTATAGTGTCTTCAATATCATTTCGGTTCAGCATTTCAACTGTTGTATGCATATAACGCAAGGGAATTGAGATGAGCACCGATGGGCAGCCATCATTGGCATAAGCAAATGAATCGGTATCGGTTCCCGTACTTCTGCTCACTGTTGATAACTGCACGGGGATTTTATTTTTCTCTGCTACCTTTTGTACAAGATCAAGTAATTTATTATGCACCGCCGGACCATAAGTTAATGCCGGTCCTTTGCCGCAACTGCATTCTCCCTGAGTAAGTTTATTTATCATCGGCGTAGTGCTGTCATGTGTTACATCAGTTATTATAGCAATATCCGGTTTAATTCTTCGTGCTATCATTTCTGCTCCACGCAAACCAATTTCTTCCTGCACGGCATTTACTACATACAAGCCAAATGGCAATTTCTTTTTGTTTTCTTTAAGCAATCGTGTTACTTCAGCGATCATAAAACCACCAATACGATTATCAAATGCACGTCCAATAAAATTATCATAGGCAAGTTCTTCAAAGCCATTTTCATAAGTAACAACAGCGCCAACATGCACACCAATATCTTCCACTTCTTTTTTAGTTCTTGCACCACAATCCAAAAATAAATTATCAACTTTTGGCTGTGTTTCTTTATTATCAGCATTATTAAGCCTGGTATGTATTGCCGGCCAACCGAACACAGCTTTTACTTCACCCTTTTTCCCATGAATTAAAACTCTTTGTGAAGGAGCTATCTGGTGATCAACGCCGCCATTCCTTTTTAAATAAATAAATCCCTCAGGAGTAATATAATTTACAAACCAGCTTATTTCATCGGCATGTGCTTCAATTACAACTTTAAAAGTTTCAGAAGGTTTAATAACACCAACTGCAGTACCATATGCATCGGTAAAATTGGTATCTACATAATTCTTTATATACTCAAGCCATAATTTTTGTCCGCTTGTTTCAAAACCTACAGGTGATGGATTGTTAATATAATTACGTAAAAATTCAAATGATTTATCTGTCAAGATTGATTTAGATCTTTTTGCCTTAGCCATTTTACTTTCAAGTTTAAAGTTGTTTTTATATTGAGTCATTGGTCATTGAGCCGGGTCATTGAGTCATTGGTCATTAGGCCATTGGTTGGTAATTACTATTGACGAATGACTTATTGACTAATGACTAGTTTACAATTGACGATGTAAAAATAACTAACAATGCCTGTAAAAGCATCATGCCATCAATGCAGGCAAGATAGATTACGTCGGAGTTGTTCTTTTTGCTAAATTCTATTGCAATAACTGTAGCTGCAGCCGAAACCAACATAGCAATTAACTGTATGCTATCAGGCAAATAAATAAAATGAATTATAGAAAGCGCTATAAAGATCATTAAAAGGAGATAGCAAAGTATATAAGATCTTTTTACACCCAGTTTCACAGAAAGTGTGGCAATACTCTCTTTCCTGTCAACTTCAGTATCCCTGATATCAAACAATAAACAAAGAATAAACATGAAGATGAATCTTCTTAAAAAGATCAATTGAAATGAAAGCCCTGAAAAATTTGCTTCATCTATAGGGAACCAAACCGTAACTAATGTCCATAAAAGAGCGAGTGTAACGATCTTTAGCAATCCGAAATCTTTAATTCTTTTTTTATGTGTAAAGTGTAAAAAAGGAAATGAATATAAAAAGGCGATAGCGCCAAGTACCAGTAATATAATAAAATGCTTAAGACGAAAACTGAACAGGCTATATATGATTAATGCTACCCCAAATGCAATTAAAATTTTATGAATGTCTTTATTTTTTAAAGACCATGCAAGCCGCCTGGAATTTACAACAGCAGTTGTTTTAAAAAGATAATGCATGTTATACTGAACAAGTGTGGCGCCAAATACAAATAAATAAAAACTGAGATCGTTTAGCCTGAAATGTAATAGCAGATTAGTTTCTATACACATTGCAACAGCACAAATTGAAATAAAAAGGCTGCCGAATAAAAAAATCTCACTGATCTTTTTGAACACAACTATCTTATTAAAACAATTGTTTCAGATGTAGCTGTATCGCTTTTGTTTTGTGCTTTATCTTTTAATACAAACTTAAAAACGCAGGTATCATTTCTATTACATTGCGGGCCTAATATTGGCGGATAACCTGATACATTATACCCATAAGTAACTGTAATTTCTCCGGATTGATTTTTACCGGTAGGGAAAGAAGGTATTTTATACAACTGTTTAAACCTGCTGTTCACACATTTGGGCTCAAACTTTTCTACATACAATGAATCCTGAAGATCTCCCTCTGCATCTGTAAAAGATAAGGTGAATTTTATAATGTCGCCGCTACGGAATACTTTGTTATTAGCAGACTTGTATTTTAATTGAGGGATTGTTGAATACTTATTTTTATTACAGGAGAATAAGAATAAGATGAATATGGAAAATAAAATTGTGTTACGCATCTTTGTATTTTGAATATCAAATTTAATTATTATTCGCTGAATAACACACCTGAAATATCAGATTGGGAAAATAAGATCTTCCATGCTTCCTTCTACAATTTTGATAGAATGGCGCTGGAGCTTTTTCAATTTCAATATCAACATAACGATGTTTATCGCCAATTTGTGAATTCTGTTCATGTTAGTCCTGAAAAGGTTGATTCTGTTTCAAAAATTCCATTTTTACCTATACAGTTTTTTAAAACTAATGTTATTAAAACAACTGAATTTGAGCCGGAAATTGTTTTTGAAAGTAGTGGTACAACACAAACTCTCAATAGCCATCACTATGTTAAAAATGTAGAACTATATAAAAAATGCTTTACCCAATGTTTCGGGCTTTTTTATGGACCCGAAAATGAATGGTGTATCCTGGCGCTATTGCCGTCTTATCTTGAAAGAAAAAATTCTTCTTTAATAACCATGACAGAGGAATTAATAAAACGCAGCGGTCACTCTTTAAGCGGCTTTTATTTAAAAGATCATGAAAAACTATATCAGACGTTACTGCACAATGAAATTCTGCAACAGCCCACTTTGCTGATAGGTGTAACGTTTGCGTTGCTTGATTTTACAGAAAAATTCAACATGCGTTTAAGCAATACGGCTATTATGGAAACCGGCGGAATGAAAGGAAGACGGGAAGAAATAACCAGGGATGAAGTACATGATATTCTGCAAAAAAAATTAGGATTGCAGCAAATACATTCAGAATATGGAATGACAGAAATATTATCCCAGGCGTATTCAAGAGGTAATGGAATATTTAAATGCCCGCCGTGGATGAAGGTTGTAATAAGAGAAGAAGATGATCCGTTCTCAATAAAATTATCATCACTAAATACAAAAAAAACAGAGACAGGAATAATAAATATTATTGACCTGGCAAATGTATATTCCTGTGCTTTTATTGCCACAGAAGATATGGGGAAATTACATCACAATGGTTCTTTTGAAGTGTTGGGAAGATGTGATAATACAGATATAAGAGGCTGCAGCCTGCTGAGCAGCTAATATTTATTCTTGAGGCATAGTATTTGTAATATCCCGAAAGATTTATTAATCATTAAAACATATTAAACATGAAAAAATTATTATTTCTTGTAATGCTCACATTTACTATTGGCATTGCCGCCAAAGCCCAGGATGATAAGGATAAGGTTAAAAAAACATCCACTCCTATCCAAACAGTGCACAACACATTTAGCCGTCATAAAAAATACAAAGGCTATAAAGTAATACATCAGCACCATGGCGTTACACGCAAACATAAAGTAGATTATAAACATGGGAATGTAAAAAATAAAACAGATAAATAATTTTTAAAAAAATTATGAATGAAAGCCTTCCCGAAATTTCGGGAGGGCTTTTGCTTTGCGGATATCCTGCAAAAAAATATCTTTGTCACAAACTTTATATTATGAATATTCCTTCCGGCTATCAAACTGTAATGCCTTATCTCATTGTAAAAAAAGGACCGGGGTATGGCAAATAAGTTTTGGTAACCACTCTACGTCCTTGCGAAAAATTTACTCATAGCATTTGTGTGTATGAAAATTTTGTGGCAATCCCCTGAGTTATAAGAAAAAGGTGACAGTTAAATAACTATCACCTTATTATTCACTGCAAAATAGCTGCAGCTTACAATATCAATTAATATTTTTGAACAACATTATAAAAGAAAATATCGGGCGGACCTGTTACTCCAGATTCTGCCATTTTATCTTTTAGATCTTTTGAAGCCATAAATGCTTCCGCTTTTTTCATATCGTTAATAACAAATGCTACGGTTACTGTATGGGTGTCGCCAACTGAATAGCTGATGGCCCTGTCTGTCATGCCGGCATCTAACCTTGTTTGTTTATGGCTGTCGAATGATTTTTTCCATGCATCCCAGTCTTTTACTTTATGGGTTACTATTACCCTTGTTGGTGCATTGGAAGAAGTGTCAAGCATCTGCACATCAAGATACAGAAATGAAGGCGCTCCCATTACACCACCCTTTTGCATAGCTGCTTTTAAATCAGGCAGTGCGGCAAATTGTTTTGCTTTGGTGGTATCGTCCATCTTTAATACAACCATCACCATATTGGAATCTTTTAAACCTCTTGCCACTATATAATTGTGCAGCCCGTAAGCCTGCCGTGTTGAATCATGAGACTCATACGCTGTTTTCCATTTTGCGAAGTTTGCCACCTTGTGTTTAATGATTACAAGATTGCCGGGCTTTGCAGGAGGCTCTGTTTTATTTACTGCACTGCTGTCTGTACTTACTGTTACATTATCTGTTTTTTTTTCATCACCATTACAGGAAGAAAAAAAGAGAGAACCGGCCACTAAAGTAATGGCAGAAAAAAATTTGAATTGCTTCATTGTTTTAAAGTTTTAAAAATGAATAATAAAAGGTATTAGGGCACAGACAAGCGATACACCAGAATTATAATAATTAAAAGTAAAAAATATATCCGGCAACTAAAAAAATATAAGCCTGCCAGGCTTATATTTTTTATATGTTACCCGACCTGGATTCGAACCAAGACAATCAGAATCAGAATCTGATGTACTACCGTTATACTATCGGGCATTGAACTGCAAATGTAATATCTAATGTATTATTTTTTACCAGTCTTCTTAAAGAATAATAAACCTTTCTCCCTTATAGTC
>JADGPX010000297.1 GCA_017882215.1 Chitinophagaceae bacterium
ATTATTTTTTTGCGGATGAAAATAAACCGCAGCAGCACATAAGGCCAGCCTGTCTGCACCAATAGTTTCAGGTTTGCCCACAGGAGTTGTAAAAGGTAATTTGGTTTGATGCGAAAGTTTATGAAACCGGGAAGAGGCAGAAAGAATTTTTTCCAAATTAATATTATGCTCAATTACAGAAGATAAAATTGTTTTTTGCGGTTGATATTTTTTAACCAGGCTTTCAAGCGTATCATCATTATCATTATCCAATAAAATAATCTCTTTGATAGAAGAATTATTAAATACTGCACACTTTAAACGTGTGTTGCCAAAATCAAAACAAAGTGTTGCCTCCTCTAAAATTGCCCCAAAAGGGGAGACTTGGCTAATCGTTAATTCTTCACCCATTTTAAAATTCTGCATTAAAGATTTAATCCTTCTAAGTTTTTAAAATGCCCGTTCAGTTTTATTTTTTCTTTTAAAGTTTCCATTTCTGCAACCACGGGTAATACCTTAGCAAGATGACGTTTTAAATACTCCTGCCTTTGCTGCTCATTCATCAAATCCAAAATTTCATATTCTTCATCTAAGGAGAGCCCTGCATGATGTGCTACATCGTAGCTCCAGAGCTCACTTTCAGGCTTTTTAAATTTGTTGGTAACCTTTAAAAGCTTATGTAATTCACGAATAGCTTTAATAACTTTTTGCATAAGAAACCGGTTGCCATATTCAACATTCTTAGGATAATTTACAATTGCACCACCGTATAATTTATCCGGAATTTCTTTTATCACTTCCAGTATGCGAAAAATTTTTTGCCCTTTTGTTTTAATATCCATCTCCCCGTTTTCATACGTTTTGCTCAATTCAGTTATCTCAACCAGCGTTCCCAATTCATTCATATTATTACTTATAACTACAGGGATGCCAAAAGGTTTTTTTGCTGCAATACATTCTGATATAAGTTGTTTATACCTGGGTTCAAAAATATGCAGATTTAAATCCTCACCTGGATATACTACAATTGATAAGGGAAAGATAGGAATGAAATTGGTCATATAATTTTTAAAAGTTGTAGCAAGTACGTAATTTTTTTTTATTTATCAGTTTGTTTAATATTGAAAGCTCTCGTTAACACTTTATATTAAAAAAAATCGGGTTCTTTGGCATGCTAATATTAGTTTTATAAATGACTATCTCAGGATTTTCTTATGTAAGAAATGGATTTGAATATGGTTATCCGTTTCTGGAAGCAATTCAGTCTATATTACCAATTTGTGATGAATTTGTAGTTGCTGTTGGAGATTCAACAGATAAAACACGAGAGGCTATTGAGAAATTAAACTCACCCAAAATAAAAATAATTGATACAATTTGGGATATGAATTTGCGTGAAGGCGGAAAGATTTTTGCACAGCAAGCCAATATTGCTTTAGATAATACGACAGGCGATTGGGCTTTTCATATTCAGGCAGATGAAGTAATTCATGAAAAAGATCTCCCTGTAATTGAAAGTGCTTTAAAAAAATTTAATGATGATAAAAAAGTAGAAGGTTTTGTTTTGCCATTCATTCATTTTTGGGCAAGCTATTATTATATCCGCACCTCCAGAAGAATACATTTTTATGAAGTACGGATATTCAGAAAAAATTTATTGGTACGTTCTTATGCTGACTCGCAGGGCTTTAGAAAATACAGTAGTCCCGATGCATATGAACAGGGAGAAAAAGGTAAAAAACTGCATGTAAAAAAAATAAATGCGTCGGTTTATCATTACAATGGTGTACGACCGGTAGATATTCAAAAGAAAAAATTGTACACCTTTGATTTTTTACATAATGCCAAACCAATTGAAGAAAAGTATTCTCAATTTGATTTTAATAATGTAGACAGGCTGGAAAAATTCACAGGTACTCATCCTTCAGTAATGATGAAAAAAGTAGAATCGCAAAATTGGAATTTCAGTTTTGATCCAAAGAAATCTGTTTGGAAAACAAAAGATAAAATAATGCAGCCAATTGAAGATTTGTTAGGGTTTAAAATAGGCGAATATAAAAATTACAAACTTATTTAATTCGTTACAATTATTATGCATTCTTCTGCCAATACCGAAAAAAGTTCGTTTCGTTCTATAGCCCGTTCTATTTCTATGGTAGAAAATGATGCGAAAGGATACATGGATATATTAGGAAACCTTCCAAATAATACATGTCCTGTAATTGGTATCACTGGTCCTCCCGGCGCAGGAAAAAGTACTTTGGTAAATGCTCTGATAGGTAAAATGATTGCAGCAAATAAAAAAGTTGGCGTATTGTGTGTGGATCCATCATCTCCTTTTAATCATGGGGCTTTGCTCGGCGACAGAATTAGAATGACTGAATGGTATAATCATCCAAATGTATTTATTCGCTCTATTGCTACCCGTGGAAGTTTGGGTGGTTTACATCCTAAAATTATTGAAATTACAGATATAATGAAGGCTTATGATTTTGATTATATAATTATAGAAACGGTTGGTGTAGGGCAAAGCGAAGTAGAAATTGCAGCGCTTGCAGATACTACTGTGGTTGTGTTGGTGCCCGAAGGAGGAGATGAAGTGCAAAGCATGAAAGCAGGCTTAATGGAAATAGCGGATATTTTTGTGGTAAACAAAGCTGACCGCCCGGATGCAGATGTTTTCGTAAAAAATTTAAGGTATATGCTGGCGCCTGTTTTTAGCAATCATGATTATGAGATACCTGTTTTAAAAACTGTTGCTGTGCAAAAGAAAGGCATAGATATTTTAATGGAGAAAATAAAACAGCATCAGGAAATTAATAATACGTCAACCAAAAAAAATTCACTTCTTGCAGAGAAAGCATTTTATATAATCAGGCAGCATCGTATGAAAAATGTTGATAAAATTATTCTTAAAAAAGAGATTGAAAAAGAAAGCAAAAAAGATAATTTTAATTTATATAGATTTCTAACAAACTACATTAACCAGTAAACCCTTCTATTAAATTTAAAATACCTGTGTGTAAAAAGGATAGATAACATTGAAAAAACTTCCAGTTAACATTATTATTAGCCGTACAGATAGTATTGGTGATGTTGTTTTAACATTACCCGTTGCTGCAGTTTTAAAAAAATATTTTCCTGAGATAAAGATTGGCTTTATGGGTAA
>JADGPX010000298.1 GCA_017882215.1 Chitinophagaceae bacterium
TTGCCATTCAAATATTGTTCATAAGCACTCAAATCAAAATGACCATGACCGCATAAGTTGAACAATATTGTTTTAGAAATACCTTCTGCATCGGCCTGTTTGGCTTGTCGTAACACTTCTGCAATAGCATGATTAGCTTCAGGTGCAGGAATGATGCCTTCTGTTCCGGCAAACAATATACCTGCATCAAAACATTCAATCTGGTTAATGGCATCGGCTTCAATGATACCATCTTTCAACAATTGACTAACAATCGCTCCTGCACCATGATAGCGCAAACCGCCTGCATGAATAGGTGAAGGAATAAAATTATGTCCCAATGTGTACATGGGAATTAACGGAGTCATTCCAACAGTATCACCAAAATCGTAACGGAAAACACCGCGTGTTAATTTAGGACAAGACGTAGGCTCTACCGCTATGGCTCTTACATTTTTTTCTCCTGTAAGTTTGTTCTGCAAAAAAGGAAATGCAATGCCTGCAAAGTTCGATCCGCCGCCAAAAGGCGCTATAATAATATCAGGATAATCGCCTGCTTTTTCCATTTGTTTCAATGCTTCCAAACCAATTACTGTTTGATGCATCAATACATGGTTCAATACACTGCCTAAAGAATATTTGGTATCATCATGCGTTGCTGCCACTTCAACAGCTTCTGAAATAGCTATGCCCAGGCTTCCCGGAGAATTAGGATCTTTTGCTAAAATACTTCTTCCTGCATTGGTAAGGTTTGATGGAGAAGCATGCACTGTTGCTCCCCAGGTATTCATCATTATTTTACGGTAAGGTTTGCCTTCATAACTCACTTTTACCATAAACACTTCGCATTCTATGCCAAACAATTTACACGCAAAACTCAATGCACTGCCCCATTGGCCTGCACCTGTTTCTGTTGCAATTTTCTTTACACCTTCTTTGGCGTTGTAATATGCTTGCGGAATAGCAGTGTTTGGTTTATGCGAACCAGCCGGACTAACACCTTCGTATTTATAATAGATTTTAGATTTTGTACCCAATGCTTTTTCCAATCCCAATGCCCTGAACATAGGTGTTGGCCGCCAGATAGAATACAGGTTTCTTACTTCATCAGGTATCTCTACCCATTTTTCTGCAGTAACTTCCTGTTTAATTAATTCCATCGGAAACAGCGGAGCCAAAGCTTCCGGCCCAATGGGTTGTTGTGTTGCAGGATGCAATGGTGGCAAGGGTTTATTAGGCATGTCTGCCACAATATTGTACCAATGTGTTGGTATCTCCGATTCCTGTAAAGTAATTTTTCTTTGCTGTAACATGTAATAAAATTTTTGGCATTCAAGATAACGAAAAACAAGAAAAGTAAAAGATAATATAAATCAATTGTAGAGAATTATGTTACCGGCTGAAGTATTTTATGGCATCGCCTGTTGCCACAGTTTATCCCGTTTTCGGGACTCATTTCACAGTTCCGTTTTCATGGCAACAATGTGTGGCAGTCTTTATAGAGCTTGGCAAAGTATCGCTCACTTGTGTTATTGATTCATTATTCCCCCAACATTATTCAGTTACAAATGATCCGTTGGAACACTTGCCAGGCGATTTTGTCATTGGTGAAAACACACAACGACGGATCAGCGATAGCGAACGCCAACAAGAGCGAAAAACAATGCGTGGGGTAATGCTGTTGTTGGTGAAACTAAGCTGCAAAAGCTAACATCACAGAATACCAACAAGAGCGAAAATAACTTATACTTGTGGTTTCTGAACAGGCATGAGCTGAGAAGGAATCGTCATTTGAAGATGTTGCTTGCCCCAGGAAATACCATAGAGGTTTTCGTAAAGTTTCACGAATGCAGTAGCATTAAAAAAGTTATTAATTAGAATATGAGCTTCCCAAAGTAAATCCTGAAGTTCACCGTTGGCTAATTCAATCGTGAGTTTAAACTGTTGCAATTTTTGAAAAAGCAATGGTCTTGCATGCAGCAAATGTTTGTCATAATTTGAAAAGAAAGTAACTGCATCATCGATTAATTGCTCACAATCTTTTTGGTCGCAAAACATGTATTGTCTGAGCCAATTGGTTACAAGTTCTTTTGACAGTTTTTCAGAATCATCACACAACTCAAGAAGATCCAAAGAATATTTTTCTATCAGTGGAATGTAAGCAGGTAATGCTTCCGGTCCTTCTGTTTTTATGATTTCTTTTACTCTCTCAAAACCTCTTTTTATTGATCTTGCAGGAGTGCCATTTATCTGCGGGTCAATCGGTCCCAATGTAGCACTGGGATGAAGAACAATTGAATTGCCCGAAAGAGCGAGCATTGTAGCAGCAGAATAAGCAGAGTGCGGTATAAGAAAATGTATTTTATCAAACTTATTCCGAAGTATGCTGACAATTCTTTCTGTTGCATCAGGCCTTCCTCCAGGGCTGTGCAAAAGAATGTCAACTTCCTTACCATCATTTATTGAACTTACCAAATCAGTAAAACCATCAATGTCGTCCAGATCAATAACGTTGGGAATTCCCTGTTCTCCATTCAGAAATTTTGTACTGTAAACAAGAAGAGGTCGCTTGCGAATTGCTTCAATATCTTTGTAACATGCGAAACGGAAATCCTGAAGTTGCTGCCCCGTGATAGGTTGATTGGAATTAATAAAATTATGCCAATCCTGAGTGGTTTTAAATTTTGTTCGTTGCTCCAATGTACAAATTTATTTTGACTTTTTCAGTGGAGCTACTGGTTGATTTAAAAGCGGCCTTACGACCCAACGCAATTTGAGTTCTCTCGTAAATATCAGCAATCTTTTTGTACCGGTTCAATTGCTCGAGAATAGCATTGTTACTGCTATTTAAATATTCTGAGAATAAGGCCTCAGTAGTAGATCGCGATTTATTTTGAAGAGTTGATTTCATTTGAGATTCCAAATTTAAGGATTTTTTTGCCGCAAGGCAAGTATTAAGTAATTACCAGCGTATTTGCTTCTACAGAATGTCTAAATAGCATGGCAGTCAACTCGTAAATTTAAGAACTTTATTTGTACATCTATTTATTCAACCGTTAGTGAAAAAGTGATCATCTTTGAATTGATCTTATCTATTACATTGGAGTAACGCAAACTTTCATCACGGCTGTGAAGATTAACTAAACCGCTG
>JADGPX010000299.1 GCA_017882215.1 Chitinophagaceae bacterium
AGTACCCATGAGATATTTAGTAAAAAGTATAGCAACTCTTTTAATTATTCTTACCGCTTTTTCTTTAAAGGCAGGTGATGAATTTTGCGGAATAAGAAACACAGCATTTGTGCCCGGAGAACTGGTTACTATGAAGGTGTATTATACAACTTTAGGTATGTACATAGCTGCCGGGGAAGCGTCATTTTCAGTGGGTTTAGAAAAGTTTAATGGCCGCCCGGCATATCATTGTGTAGGGGTAGGAAAATCATATTCTTTCTTTGATAATTTTTTTAAAGTTCGGGATCGCTATGAAACTTATATTGATACCGCTACTATGTTACCGCTAAAATTTATTCGTGATGTTAATGAAGGAGGATATAAAATTTATAATAATGTAACCTTTAATCACCCGGCAGCCACTGCAGTAAGCACAAATGGAGTATTTAAAATTACAAATTGTATACAGGATATTGTGAGCGCTATGTATTACGCCAGGAATGTAAATTTTGATAAGTATAAGGTTAATGATAAAATTCCTTTTGATATGTTTTTGGATGATGAAGTAAATCACTTATACCTGAGGTATATAGGAAAAGAGAATATTAAAACGAGGTATGGAAAATTTCGTTCAATAAAAATTAAACCATTGCTGGTAAAGGGAATCATGTTTGAAGGCGGTGAGAAGATGAATGTATGGGTTAGTGATGATCCTAATCATTTGATATTAAGAATAGAATCTCCAATTTCTGTAGGTAGCGTTAAAGTTGATATGATGGGATATAAAAATTTAAGATATCCGCTTACTTCCCTGATAAGCGCCAGGTAATTAAATATCTGAAAGATCAAAAGTATTCCTCCTTCTTATTCCCTTTTCAGTTAATTGGAGAGTGCAGCATTCAATTCCGGGATCGTGTTCAAAAAATAAAATGTAATCCTTCTGTTGTGCTTCAGTTAGAAATAATTTTTTTTCCTGTAAAGTTTGTAAAGGTTTTGTATCGTAAGCCATAACATACGGAATTGGAATGTGTGCAACTGAAGGCAGTAAATCTGCCATGAAAACAATTGTTTTTTCTTTATAATTTATTTGCGGCAACATCATTGCTTCGGTATGGCCGTTCATCAACCGAACTTTGATATTTTCTGTAAAAGAAATACCATCTTTTACATCTATAAATTTTAGTTTGCCGCTTTGTTCAATCGGTAAAATATTCTCTTTTAAAAAACTTGCCTTTTCCCTGTCATTTGGATTGATAGCCCATGCCCAGTGAATTTCATTGCTCCAGTAAATGGCATTTTTAAACGCAGGTATTAATTTGCCTGCCTGTCCCCGTCCGACCGGGTCATCCGGGCGGGCGGTAGGCAGGTCTTCTTCTCTTATTATTGATCCACCGCAATGATCAAAATGCAAATGGGTTAGAAAAACATCTGTTATATCATCTGTACTAAAACCATTTTTTGCCAGAGATTTTTCAAGCGTATCATCTCCATGTAAAAAATAATGACCGAAAAATTTTTCATCCTGTTTATTTCCCATGCCGTTATCAACCAAAATCAACCTGTTGCCATCTTCAATCAACAAACAACGCATAGCCCAGCTGCACATATTATTTTCGTCTGGCGGATTTAATTTTTGCCACATACTTTTTGGCACTACACCAAACATAGCGCCACCATCCAGTTTAAAATGTCCTGTATTTATTGAATACAATTTCATGCAATAACAGTTTTCATTTTTTGATCAACAAACAATAACAGAATTCCCCCGATAATAAAAAAGATCATAAGCGCTAAAACCGAATTTCCCATACCGCCATAAAATTCAGCTACATAACCAAAAGATAAAGTTCCGATCACGGTTCCTATTTTATCACATATATCATAAAAGCTAAAGTAAGATGCAGTGTCTTTAGTAGGCGGTAAAAGTTTTGAATAGGTAGACCTGGACATAGATTGAATTCCTCCCATCACTAATCCTACAATTGTTGCAACTAAATAAAATTCATAGCTAATGGGTTTTTCAATAGGTTTCATCTTTTCTCTTACTATTGTAATCTGTTTTTTTATGTTCCCGTCAGAGTCACCGGAAATTTCCTTTTGTTTTTCAAGAGTTATAATTTGTGACGTATAGGGTTTTAAAACTTTAGCTTGTTTAGAAATTGCAAATGCTAAAACGCAAACGCCTATCCATATTAAAATAATAACGCCCAATGTAAAAAGATTGCTGGTTCGTTTTGATAATTTTGCAAACACAGTAGCACCAAGAATAGCCACTAATTGAATAATGAGAATCGTAATAATTAATTGAGAAGTTTCCATCTTCAATTCCTGCGATGCAAAATAGGTAGCGAGATACATTACTGTTTGCACACCCATGTTATAAAAAAAGAAGCTTCTTAAAAATCTTTTTGTAACAGGATAATCCTGTAATTGTTTCCATACTTTTTTTAACTCATAAAAACCATTTATAAGAATGTTTTTTTCAGGATGTTGTTTTGAAGGTTTAGAAGGCGGAAGATTTTTAAATGTTATCTGTGCAAATCCTGCCCACCACAAACCCACAGCCAGAAAGGATAAACGGGTTGGCCATGCTCCCCATCCCCAATGCAATGCATCGTTAAGCATAATGGCAGCAAGACATACGATCATTAGCAATACACTGCCTACATAACCCATCACAAAACCTTTGGCGCTTACTTTATCCTGGTCTTCTTCTGCAGCTATCTCCGGCAGGTATGCATTGTAAAAAACAATACTGCCGCAAAAACCAATAGAGCCAAAGATGGAACAAACAATACCAAATGAAACGTTTTCTTTAGTAAGAAAAGTTAATGCTATGCATGCTGCCGAGCCGAGATAACAAAAGAATTGCATGAAGGATTTTTTATTCCCTTTATAATCGGCAATTGAAGAAAGTATGGGAGAAAGAATTGCAATTATCATAAACGAAAAAGAAATGGAGTAAGAAGCCAGCGCTGATCTTTCATACGTTCTGCCAATAAAGTTTACTTTTTCAGGAGCAATAAAAGTATAGTAGGCAGGGAAGATTGCTGAAGTGATAATGAGTGAATAGGCGCTGTTAGCCCAGTCGTACATAGCCCAGCTGGTTATAACTTTTTTTGGAGCAGTTTGCATGGTT
>JADGPX010000073.1 GCA_017882215.1 Chitinophagaceae bacterium
TCAAGCATACCTTCCATGGCACTCTTCACTTCATCAATTGCATCGTAAATAATTGAATAAGTTTTTATTTCCACACCTTCATGCTCTGCAAGTTTTGATGCAGATAATGCCGGGCGAACATTGAAACCAATTATAACGGCATCCGAAGCAGTAGCCAGCAACACGTCACTTTCTGTTATCTGCCCTACGCCTTTATGAACAACACTTACGGCAATTTCTTCTGTACTTAGTTTTTGCAATGAATCACTTAAGGCTTCTACTGAACCATCCACATCAGCACGAATAAGAAGATTAAGTTGTTTAAAGTTACCCAATGCAAGCCTGCGTCCAATCTCATCTAAAGTAATATGCTTTTTAGCCCTTATCCCTTGCTCACGCAGAATTTGAGCTCTTCTGTTTGCGGTTTCTTTTGCCTCGCTTTCATCTTCATAAACTTTAAAAGTTTCACCAGCCTGCGGAGCGCCATTCAATCCTAAAATTAATACAGGTGTTGCAGGTGGCGCTTTTTCAGTTCTTTGGTTACGCTCATTGAACATTGCTTTCACTCTTCCATAATATTGCCCGGATACCAAAAGATCACCTTGTCTCAACGTTCCGTTTTGTACAAGGATTGTTGCTACGTATCCACGCCCCTTATCAATCGATGCTTCAATAACAGTTCCGTTTGCAGGGCGGTTGGGGTTTGCTTTAAGCTCCTGCAGTTCTGCTTCCAATAAAATTTTATCAAGAAGAGCATCTATATTTAATCCCTTTTTAGCACTTATCTCCTGGCTCTGGTACTTGCCACCCCAATCTTCTACCAGAAGATTCATAGCTGATAATTGTTCTTTTATTTTTTCAGGATTAGCGCCGTCTTTATCAATTTTATTTAAGGCAAATATCATTGGAACATTTGCTGCCTGCGCATGAGAAATTGCTTCTTTTGTCTGAGGCATTACGGCATCATCAGCAGCAATAACTATTACAGCAATATCGGTAACCTTAGCACCCCGGGCACGCATTGCAGTAAATGCTTCGTGACCCGGAGTATCTAAAAATGTAATCGCTCTTTCATCCTTTAACATCACTTCATACGCACCAATATGCTGTGTGATACCACCGGCTTCACCAGCGATAACATTTGCATGGCGGATATAATCCAGCAAAGATGTTTTACCATGATCTACGTGACCCATAATGGTTACTATCGGAGGGCGGGGTACAAGATTTTCTTCAGTATCTTCTATTTCTTCTTCCAATTCAGCTTCATCATCAATGCCGATAAATTCAACTTCATAGCCAAATTCACCAGCCACCAATTCAATTACATCCGCCTCTAAACGCTGGTTGATAGAAACCATAATTCCGAGACTCATACATTTACTAATAACATCAGCAAAGCTTACATCCATCAGGTTTGCAAATTCACTTACAGAAATAAATTCGGTAAGCTGCAATTTATTATCAGTTGTTGCTTCGCCGCTTTGCAGTTCTGCAGCCTCGTCTCTTTTTGCTTTACGGTATTTTGCTTTTAAGCTCTTTCCACGTCCACCTGCACCTGCAAGCTTGGCTTGAGTTTCCCGTATTTTATCCTGTATTTCTTTTTGATCAATTTCTTTATCATCACGGCGGGCAACTGCGGGGGCATTCCTGTTAAATCTGCCACCACCACCTTGGTGACGATTGCCCTGATACGGACTTGGGGGCCTTTGTCCCTGTCTCGGACCAGGACCCCGCTGAAAATTAAATGGGGAATTTCCTACTTTTTTCTGATCAACCGGGATGCGCTTGCGTTTGCGTTTTTCATCCATCGGTCTTGTTTCATTCTCTACGGGCAATTTAATTTTACCCATGATCTTAGGACCTTCTAATTTATCAGCTTTTATATTTTCAATAACGGGCGCCTCATCTTTTTGAGGTTCAGTTATTTCTGCAGGCTTTGGTTCTTCTTTCTCAGGCTCTGCGTCTGCTTTTTTCTTTGATCGTTTTGCAGGAGATTCTTTTGATTTTTCTTCGGTGTCCTCCTTCTTTTCTGTTTTTCCTTTCTTTTTTGGTTTTGTAGATGAATCAATCGTACTGAGATCTATCTTATCAACGACCTTGGGTTGTTCAATTTCCGGAACTTCAATTTTTGTTATTTCGGGAGATGGCTGCGGAGGCTCGGGCAAAGGGGTTTCTTTTTTACCTGCCTGTCCGGTAGGCAGGTCCTCTTTAATTTCTTCTGCAGCAGGTGCCGGTGTTTCCTTAGTCTTAGCTGCCTCTTTTTTCTTTATTGAAAGATCTTCTTCATCCCTTTTCCGCTTTGACTCTGTAACAGCGTTTTTAGGAAGATCAATTTGCTCAGCTTTTTGTTTAGCAGCTTTATCCTGCTGGAATTCAGTTTGCAAAACACGGTACATATCTTCCGTAATTTTGGAAGTTGGCTTCAGGTCATCACCATTAAAACCTTTGGATACAAGGAAGTCTATCAAGGTACCTGTACCTATATTAAACTCCTTGGCTGCCGCCATTAACCGTGGTGTATTTGCTTCTGACATTCTTCTTCTTTAGTCTAAATATTTTTATTGTCTATTACTTGTCATTAAGTCATTAGTCATTGTGTTTACATAATGACTAATGGCCATTGACCCAATGACTATTATTCTTTTTTAAATTCTTCGTTTAATACTCTTTTTACCTCTGCGATGGTTTCTTTTTCAAGATCTGTTCTGCGCTCTAATTCTTCATCAGTAAGATCAATCACACTTCTTGCTGTATCACAACCTACTCTTTTTAATTCATCAATAACCCATGTTTCAATCTCATCGCTGAATTCATCAAGATCTATATCGAATTCTTCCACCTCTCCTTCATTATCACGGAACACATCAATTTCCAATCCTGTTAATTCGCAGGCAAGCTTTATATTAACCCCACGACGTCCGATTGCCAGTGAAACCTGGTCGGGCTTAAGGTATACGTTAGCATGTTTTGCTTCCATATCCACATCCATGCTGGTAATTTTTGCAGGAGTTAAAGACCGCTGAATTAAAAGCTGGATATTATTCGTCCAGTTTATAACATCAATATTTTCATTTTTTAATTCACGAACTATTCCGTGAATACGGCTTCCCTTCATACCCACACATGCACCTACAGGATCGATCCTGTCATCAAAACTTTCAACAGCAACTTTGGCTCTTTCACCCGGATCTCTTACAATTTTCCTTATCACAATCAAACCATCAAAAATTTCGGGCACTTCAATTTCGAGTAATTTAGCCAGAAAAGAAGTGTCTGTTCTTGATACAATGATCATTGCCTGGCTATTTTTTAATTCAACTTTTTTAACAACGGCACGAATGCTTTCACCTTTTTTAAAATAATCAGAAGGGATCTGTTCTGATTTTGGAAGTATCATTTCGTTGCCTTCTTCATCAAGCAATAAAATTTCTTTTTTCCAAACCTGGTAAACTTCACCGCTTACAATATCACCTACACGATCTTCATATTTCTTAATTAAAATATTCTTTTTAAGATCATTAATGCGGCTTGCCAGTGTTTGTTTACCCGCTAAAATTGCACGTCTTCCAAATTCTTTGTGAATATCAACTTCTTCATACAGTTCTTCGCCAACCTGGTAATCAGGCTCGATTTTAATTGCATCTTTATATTCAATTTCCGTGAGTGTATTATAAAGATCATCGTCCTCAACAATCGTTCTTCTCCTGAAAATTTCAAGGTCACCTTTCTGATCGTTTACAATAACATCAAAGTTTTCATCTGAGCCGTATTTTTTACGGATGAGTGTTTTAAAAACATCTTCCATCACTTTCATAAGTGTAGGTCTGTCAATGTTTTCAGCGTCTTTAAATTCCTGGAAGGAATCAATTAAATTAATACTTGCCATACAATATGGTGTTTAAAAAGTTACAAGCACTTTTGTGTACTTAATCTGATTAAATAAAATATTTGTTGTTTTAATAACTGTCTTTTTACCTTGTCCTGTTTTTTCTTCGATGATTATTTCATCATCATTTACTGTTGTTAATTTTCCTTCTTTCTTTGTTCCGTCATTCATTGTAACCTCTACTGTTCTGCCAATATTTTTTTTGTATTGGCGATGAAGCTTTAAAGGTTCTTCCACACCCGGTGAAGAAACTTCCAATGAAAAATCCCCATTCGGAAATAATTCTGATTCTTCAATTTGGTTATACAATGCCCGGTTTATTTTGATGCATTTTTCAATTGTTATCCCGTTATCAGCATCTAAAAAAACCTTTATGTTATTACCCGGAATAACCTTTACTTCTACCAAAAAAACATCTTCGCTGCCTTTTAATTGGGCGTTCACAAAATCCTCAATAGCTTTTTGTTTAGTATCCGAAATCATTTAACCCTTTTTTCTACGGTTTTGATAAAAGAAGAAGGGAACGATTTCGTTCCCTTTCACTGATTCTTTTAGCCGCTGCAAATATAAAGTAAATAGTATTTACGCTCCAAATTATAGTTTACCTCACCCCAACCCCTCTCCTTTTGGAGAGGGGCTAAGTCTTTATTCTAAAAGTTATAGGTTTATGTAGAATAAGCGCAAAGTATTTACAGCGTTATCATAGCTCTGTGCCTTTAGGCCAGAGATGATTGAAAAAGCAGCCAGTGGCTTTAGCCTAAAATAATTTGTTCGGGTCATTTTTGTTCGGGTGATGTGGCTAAAGCCGGTAACTTTTTATTATTATTACCCCGACCTAAAGGACGGGGCTATTCATTTGAGAATATTCTACCTAATCCTAACTTATTTATTTGTTGTATTTTTTAAAATTTTACTTTACGTGTAGTTTTAATAATATTTTTACATTATGAATATTTTACGTTTAGCAGGTGAGATCTTACTGATCTATATTTTATACAAGCTGATATTTGATTTTATCATTCCTATATATCAAACCACAAAGAAAGTAAAAAAACAATTTGGCGAAATGCATAACAAAATGCAGGACCAAATGAATACATTTAATCAACAACAAACTTCCCCCTCCAAAACAACTACGCAACAACCTGTAAAAAAAGAAGATTATATTGATTACGAAGAGATAAAGGAGTGATCTGTGAGTAGCGAATGGAAAAGGATTAAAGCTATAGATTCAAGTCTTCTAACTTCATTCCGTCTTTTAAAAAAATAGTTTGTAACCCTAAAACTTTAGCAGCATTAATATTCTGAATTGAATCATCAATAAATAAAGTTTCAGAAGGAGATAAATTGTTTTCTTTTAAAACATATTCATACGCTTCATTGCCAGGTTTTCGATAACCCATTTCATGAGAATAATAAATTTTATCAAAGTAATCATGTAATGATCCTTCACCAATCTCATCCTTATAAATTTTATTAAATGCCTGCAGGTGAATAATATTTGTATTGCTTAGCAAATACAGCCTGTACTTATGTTTGATTGTTTTAAGTGTATTCAATGCTTCCTTTCTAAAGCTTAACAGCATTGCATTCCAGGCTTTTTTAATTTGATGATCGGTTAATGTAAGATGGGTTGATTTTCTGAATGCATCATAAAATTCTTTTTCATTTAATTTGCCTTCTTCTAAATGGTGGAAAAGAGGATCAGCATTTTTTTGAGAATACATATCATCAAAGCCTTTTACTCCCATATCTCTGAAAGCCTTGTTGGTTTTGTAGTAATCAATATTTAAAATAACCCCGCCAAAATCAAAAATTATTGCCTTGATATTTTGCATGAAAAAAAATCAAAAAGATTTAATGAGCCGTAACTGAACCATTTTTTTCTCTTTAGAAATACCGTAGGCAATATTTGCCAATATTTTATTAAACGGCGCCAATAATAATCCGGCGCCATAATCTGTGTGCCATGTATCAGAATTTTCTAGTGGCTGCCAAACCCTGCCTTGGTCGTAAAAAACAACCAGTCCGATTTTTCCATTAAGAACATAACTTCTTAAATTGGTAATAAACCTAAGCTCATTACTATTTGAAAAGGTTGTTTTACCCCAAAATCTTTCCCGCCTGTATCCACGCAGGTCATCTGCACCACCAATATGAGGCAATTGATAAAACAGCGGGTTACCGGTAACTGTTCCACCGGCAGACCTGATAGCTATTGAAAATTTAGAAATAAGTGGAATATATATTTGAACTATACCCGAATATTTTTGAAACGCCTGGTTGCTTTGAGTAAGGTTTTGATAATGCGATGCATTACCTATAAAGGAAAATCCGGCAGTGGGAACTATGGAATCATTAAAATGAACAAATTTATAATTAAGCTGGGCGCCTGCATAGTTATTTATTTTAAAAATATCAGGCTGTGTGGGAGCTATATTTTTAGCTACAAACCTGTCTTTATCATTAATGATTTTTACGCTTTGGAAAAAGCCGGAAACATTAATTGTATTCCTTCCGAATTTTCGTTGAACACCTATACTGCCTGAAATTTCTTTTGTTTGTACTCTGTTGAAATTAATGTCTTTTGTAGTTAATAGCGTTTCGTTTCCAATACCATAAAAATTTATCCATCGTATTGCATCATAATCAGCATTTAAAACAAGATCCCATTTGCCAATCAGAGCAGGAAAAAGCCCCTGGTAAAAAGCGCTAAATGCTTTTTGTGATATTGAATATTTTACTCCAACATCCTGCTTATAAGCAAACGGAAGTTTTCTCCATTTATGATGAATAGCGCTATAACCAATACCAACATAAAAGCGATCTTCATTAGTATAAAATGCCAAAGGTCTAATACCTTTTTTATCACGAATATAAGTATCATAATTAAATGTATGATCTGTACTGTCAGATAGATGCAGCCTGGTTTTGGAGCTCTTTATAAAATCATTTTTTGCATCATCATAAACATGAATTTTTATGTTTGAATTATTGATGACGGAATCTTTTTCATCACCGCCAATAATCCTGATCTTTATTCCTGAATTTACGTTTCCATTAACGCGATAAATATCATGTCCTGATAATCCATACAGCCTTATCTCTTTTGTTTCATCTGTTTTAAAAATTCTTGAGTAAAAAGGATCGTCTTTCTTTTCTCCTTCTTTATTTATCCTGTATAAATTAACTGCAGTTTCATTATCATTTAAACGGGTCACTTCAAAATACTCGCTTTCTTTACTGCCTACTACTTCAACTTCTTTGGCAAGAAAATAATAATACTTTGTTGCATCATCTACAAGATGACTGCGGCGTGATTTTAATTTTGCGATGATCTCATTTCCTGAAATTGAAAAAATCTCTGGTGGTAATTGTTTTATTGAAGCTTCTATTACTTCATCAGTAAGCGCCTGTTGCAGGCTCTGAGCCTGAGTTTGCCACTGGTTTAACGTAACATGGTTGGTTAAAAATCTATCAAGAATTCTTTTTTCGCTGCTTAATGTTGTTACATCTTTAATTGTATAATCAAAAGGCTGCATGTATTTCTGTCCGGCTGCCGATATTACGGTTTTCAGCAGCACACCATTATCTTTAAAAAATACCTGGTCTCGGTCTGTAGGTACTGGCTCATAAATTTTTCTATTCCCATTTTCTATCGTTCCCCATTTCCATTGATCTAAATGCCTGTCCCAATCGCCAATGAACATATCAAACAATCTTGCTTTTGCAAAAGCAACCTGGTCAACCTGTCTGTCATTATCCTCATACATTTTATCAAGCATTTCATCGGAGCTTATGAATTTTTTAAAATTGCCTAAATTATCAGCATTGCTCCAGTCACCTGCAGGTCTTTGTTCAAAAAGATAAAGTTTGTCACCATATTTTTTATTCAGTGAATCAAGTGACGGTTGTTTTGGCACCCAGAGATATTGGGGATATGTGTGAGGGATGCCTGCAGCCTGCGCCATTAAAGGCACGCCCAGTGCGCTATAGGGATGAGACATGGAAATTTCATCATTGGCAAGATGTTCAATAAAAGTGTTGTTGAAAATTTCGGGAACAAGTTTTGCCAGAGACTTATCAACAGAGCGCAATGTGTAGTCTTTATCCTGTACAGTTTTAATATGCAGCGATTTAGATTGATGACCGCCTCCTTCTTTAAATTCTTTTATTCCGCCTTTTAAAGTATCTAAAAATGTTACCGGAAATTTTACAGGAGTAGTCCATTCTTTGCGATAGTTTGTCCCCCAGAGCCATTGATAAAAAGAAGATCGTTTATACTCAGGCCCTGCTGCAACTGTTTTGTATCTGATTGTATCAGAATTGTTTTGTGCTATGCAGTGCTGAGTTATTAAAAAGAAAAGAACAGCAGCAAAAAATTTTAAAATGTTTTTCATTTGATGATAATTTCAAAGATGATATTAAAAACCTTGCCAATAAATATATTTAAGTTTAATTTGTAAATTAACTTATAAAAAAATATGCAATTAAAAACTATTTTCATGTGGGTATTGCTTACTTTTTTATCAATCCCTGTTATCAATTCATGTAATGAAAATAAACAATCCTCTAAAAAAACAAAGGAAGAATTAGCAAAAGAAGAAAGAGCCAATAATAATGATAAAGCAGGAACAATCGATACAATTGTCAGAACCTCATCGGACTGCGACCCGAATTTATGGAAATATGTTTATAATCCGGAAAGGCTGCAGATCCTGGACAAATGTAAAACAGTAACAGGTACAATTGAAGAAACAAACGCTGATGAAGATGGTGATCAGCACATGTTATTAAAACTTGATAAAGGTCAGGAGAAATTATTAACAGAGAGAAACATCAAAAAGAAACAGGGCGATCTGGTAATTGAAGCCGTTTGCATTAATAAAATCTCAAGAAAAAAAGCAATGGGTGCCTGCAAAGGATATGTGAACAATGTTGAATTACCAAAAGTAGGCGATCAAGTAAAAGTAACAGGAAGCTACGTAATAGATTCGCATAATGGCTGGGCAGAAATTCATCCTATCACCGAGATTGTGATAAAAAAGTAAAAGGAAGAAATAAAAAAGGGCTCAATTTCTTGAAACCCTTTTAAATTTTTTGTGGGCCCACCAGGACTTGAACCTGGGACCACCTGATTATGAGTCAGGTGCTCTAACCAACTGAGCTATAGGCCCGCTCATTTTAAATGAGGGATGCAAATATAAATAAAAGGCTGGATTATGAAAGATGATACACTCTGGATGAACTCTCTGTTTACTTACTAAACGAATACAAAAATGTGAGTTAATGCTTTAACCTCTCAATAAAATTTGATGGATACAAAAAAATGTTTTGCTCCCTCTCCTTTTGCCCGCCCGTGCCGGTACGGACGGGGAGAGGGTGGGGTTAGGTGAAATAAATTGCCTATTTAACCTTTCATTAAAAATATTAACGTTTATTTTGTGCCTCAAAATCACTTATGCAGAAAATTGTTTTACTCTCAATTACTATTTTATTACTCGGAAGTGTACAGGCACAACAAGACAACGGAAAAGTTTCCAGGAAAATTGATATCAGCAGTCGTCCCGGAGATCATTTAATGATACAACTTTCATCTGATCACTTAACAGGAATGCCTGATAGTATAAGCAGCCATCAAAGCGGATTTTCAAGAGGCTTTAATGCTTACCTTATGTTAGATAAGCCTTTTAAATCGAGCCCTAAATTTAGTTTTGGTTTAGGCATTGGCGTAGGAACCAGCAATATCTTTTTTAAAAGAATGAATGTTGATATAAAATCTACAGCTACAAAACTTCCTTTTACAGCAGTTGATTCAGCAAATCATTTTAAAAAATATAAACTATCACTTTCATATTTAGAAGTTCCTTTGGAATTCAGGTTTTCATCCGATCCTTTAAATTCAAACAAAAGCTGGAAGATTGCTATCGGAGGTAAGGCAGGAACTATAATTAATGCTCATACAAAAGGGAAAGGCCTGGAAGATAAAAATGCCAAACTCATTAACAGTTATACCGAAAAAGAAAATAGTAAAGCATATTTTAATGGTACAAGGTTTATGGCTACCGCAAGAGTTGGGTACGGCATATTTTCTTTGTACGGTGCATACCAGCTAAACAATATATTAAAAGATGTTGCCGGCCCACCTATAAAACTTTTTGAAATTGGTTTTACATTAAGCGGCTTATAAAATATTTTATTATAAAGTGAGTAAGCGAACCTTCCTGGTTCGCTTTTTTCATTTAGCCAAAGTATCTCTGCGTATTTTTGTATTTAAAATTTTTAGATTGATAGAAAAGAAAAGTATTCAGAAGGATATAAAAGCAGTATTGGTTGGCTTAATTAATAAAGAGCAAACGGAGCATTTAGTAAACGAATATCTTGATGAGCTTGCTTTTTTAGCAGAAACTGCCGGCGCAAAAGCCGTTAAAAGATTTACACAAAGGTTGTCTCATCCTGATAGCAGAACTTTTATTGGCAAAGGCAAACTTGAAGAAATTAAAAAATATATTAAAGGCAGGGATATTGAATTAGCCATTTTTGATGATGAATTAAGCGGTTCTCAAATTACCAATATTGAAAAGGAACTGCAGGTAAAAGTTATTGATCGCTCAGATCTTATTCTTGATATTTTTGCGGCAAGAGCCAAAACAGCACAGGCAAAAGTTCAGGTAGAACTTGCACAATACCAATATATTTTACCAAGATTAAAAGGTATGTGGAAACACCTTGAAAGACTTGGTGGTGGTATCGGAACACGAGGTCCCGGTGAAACAGAAATTGAAACAGATAGAAGGATTGCCAGGGAGAAAATATCCCTCTTACGAAAACGCCTTGCAGAAATTGATAAGCAGGCTTTTACCCAACGAAAGGACAGGGGAGAATTTATTCGTGTTGCTTTAGTGGGTTATACAAATGTTGGCAAGTCAACGTTAATGAACCTGCTTAGCAAGAGTGATGTATTTGCAGAAAATAAATTATTTGCTACGCTGGATACAACAACACGTAAGGTTGTTTTTGGGCATACTCCTTTTCTTTTAAGCGATACTGTTGGTTTTATAAGAAAACTGCCGCACCACCTTATTGAAAGTTTTAAAAGTACTTTGGATGAAGTTAGAGAAGCCGATGTTTTATTACATGTGGTTGATATTTCTCATCCACAATATGAAGAGCAATACTCGGTTGTAAATAAAACTCTGCAGGAATTAAAATCTTTTGAAAAGCCCACCATCACTATCTTTAATAAGATGGATATGTATGAAAAAAATACATTTGATAAATGGCTGGAAGAGGATGTAAAGAAAGAGATATTGCGTGAGCTAAAAGAAAAATGGCAGAGAGAAACGAATGGAAATTGCGTTTTTGTTTCTGCCACTGAAAAACAAAATATTGACCAGCTAAGACAAACAATTTTAAATAAAGTAAGAGAAATATATCAGGTGCGGTATCCATATAAAGCTGAATTTTTCTTTTAGAACCCCTAACCCCTGAAGGGGAATTATGAAGAATAAAAAATATAGGTGGTATAAAATTGCGGATAACGAGAATGACTTGCGGTTTGCTGAAAATAATTTGCTTCAGTTAGTGGTAGCAGGTAAAAAGATATGCATTGCCAAAGGAAAAGAGTTATATGCATGCACTGCTAAATGTCCACATGCAGGCGGAATTATTGCAGATGGTTTTATTGACAATTCAGATGTTGTAACATGTCCATTGCATCGATATAAATTCAGTTTACAAAATGGAAGAAATATTAGTAGTGAAGATTATTATTTAAAAACCTATCCTATACAAACTACCGGTAAAGGAGTATTTATCGGCATTGAAGAGACAGGATTAATGAGCTGGTTAAAATAAAT
>JADGPX010000074.1 GCA_017882215.1 Chitinophagaceae bacterium
TAACAGGTAAGCGATGGTTATGGTATTTTGCTATTTTACTTTCACTGATAGGTGTTGGGTTTTTCATCAGCAGTTCTTTTTGATAAAATTCCTGTTGGCTCCCCCACTGGCGAAAGTATGCAGTTTAGCCTTGTATAGAGCGTACTTGTGCCTATAATAATCTATAAAATTAAAGTATCCCATCTTGCAATTTCTATTATCCCTTTGCCTTTATAATAATCTCTTGCACTGCTGTGCAAATATTCTTCGGGCTTTTCTACAAACCCTGCTTCTACCGGCTTATAGTGCAATTCAAATCTCTTAACTAAAAAAAATTTAATCGATTTTTTTATACTTTAAATAAGCCTCTCTTATTTTATTTCGGGCTAAATAAATTGTAAGTCCCGAAATGAATACAATCACAGCGCCAAAGCTCATGGCAAAATCAGTTCCCCATTTTTCTGATAACCATCCTACTTCAAAATTTCCAATAGGCGCAAGACCAAGAAACATCAATACATAAATACTCATCACCCGTCCACGAAATTCATCTTTTACCAAACTTTGAATAGTTGTATTTATGGTAGCAAACTGGCAGATCAATCCAAAGCCTGCCATAAATAATAGCGGCAAAGCAAAATGTAAATGTGTTGTATTGCTGAATAAAATAAGGTTTAAAGCAAAGAGCATATTGCCGCCAATAATAAAAATAACGGGTGAAACTTTTTTTGAAAACACCGATATAAATATGGTAGCCAGCAAAGCCCCCAAACCGGTGGCAACATACAGGGAGCCCATCCCTGTTGCATCTAAATGAAATTTATTTTGCGCAATAAAAGGCATAAGGGTGGTATAAGACCATCCAAAAATGGAAGAAATTCCTGTAAGAATTATGAGCGTACGGATAAGAGGATGAGTGAATGAATACGATAAACCTTCTTTGATGGCAATAAGCGGATGTTGCTTTTTATATTTAGCAATATTTTTTACACGCATGTTTAATAATGCAATAATTACAGCTATATAACTTATGCCATTAATTATAAATGCGCCGCCGGTGCCTACAATTGCTATTAAAATTCCGGCAATGCCAGGACCTATTACCCGTGCTGAATTAAAAGCGCCGGAGTTAAGTGCAATGGCTGAAGGAAGCTGATCTTTAGTTACCACTTCCGGTACAAAAGCCTGGCGTGCAGGTGCATCTACGGCAGCTACTAACCCTAATAAAAAAGCTAATAAGCCAATTTGCCAAATAGTGATAACTTTTAAAATTGTTAGTATCCCTAAAATTAATGCCAGCACCATTGCACATGATTGGGTAATTAATAAAATTTTTCTTTTCGGAAATCTGTCAACTATCACTCCGCCAAAAAGCGTGAACAGAAGCGATGGCAGTGTGCTAAGCGCTGCAATAAGACCAATAAGATATGCGGAATTGGTAAGCTTTAATACCAGCCATCCCTGCGCTATTATTTGCAGCCATGTACCGATGAGAGAAATTAGCTGTCCGCTAAAATATAGTTTATAATTCCTGCTTTGTAATGCAGGAAATGAAGATGACAATTTATTTATCCATCTTCGATTTTGTTCCTTTAATTTTTGATCCTGGTAGTTATAAAATTCTTCATCTGACTGGTTTGCCATAATTGACTTTCTTCTCAAAAATCCTGACTTACGTTAATACAACAACTAACAATTAATGATGATTGCCATAAAATATGAATACTGCTTAAGAAAAACTATTGCTTTGCTAAAGTGAACTTTTGTTTAAATTCTGTTTTTTCAAACATAGCTGTTCTGTCAGGATTAATTTCCTGATTTCCATCCTGCTCATTCTTTTGCCTATCACCAGATCTGCCTCCACCATTCATTTCGCCGCGGTGCATACCACCACCGCTACCGCCCATTCTTCCACCACCTTCTCTTCCTGAAGAATTCCGTTCTCCACCCGAACCATTTTGTTTTAAAGCGTGTACTTCCACTGCCAGCTCTATGTCTTTTGCAAAATCTTTTGTATAATCATCTCCTGATAATTCCTTTAGGGGTATAGAAATTTCATAGGTAAGTTTTTTATTATCATCCCGGTTCATTGCTACGTTTATACCAGAGTTATCATTAACAGCAATTATTCCATCTTTGGTTTTAAAACCTTTTACTTCCATCATAGCGTTTTGTACAGAAAAATTATTTTTCCTTCTTTCACCATCAGAAGGTTGCGTGGATGTATTGGTTTTGTCAGTTGCTGTTTGTTGCAGTGGAAATTTTATAGAAGCTTTGCTTTTGCCTTTACCCTTTGTACTTAATGTAATTGTAATACCTGCACGCATAATTTTCATTTGCTCTGCATCATCCTTACTTTGAAAGCACAGATATAAATTATTATCGTCATTAGAAAAATCAAAGAATAATTTGGTGCTGTTATCATAAAACCTGAGTGGCAGGTGCCATTCTGATGCATCACCATCTATTTTTATCACAGAAGCTATGCGGTTTGATTTTAGAATATCACTTTGTGCAAAAGAAAAAATAGAAACAAATAACAGTACAGATGTGAGAAATTGTTTTATCATTTTATAATTTTAAAGGAAGATATTTATACTTAATATTTAAAAGAGTATTGTCAAAGATATATTCTTTGGTTTGAGCTCTTTTATACATTCTTTTAAAGTAAAGTTATTTTTATTCCTTCTTACCTGGTCGGTGTCGACACCGACCATCAAGAGAAAATAATTTTAAGGTTTGAACTGCAATTTTAATAAAAATTTTGCTAACGATTCGTCATTGCGAGTCCCGATACCAACGCACAGTAGCCATTTACCGGGATTCGCAATGACGCAAATTTAATGCACTCTATCACCTCTAATCTCAAGATTTTTTATTACGTCAGCTTCGTAAGTAAGCCATTCCTTCCATCTTGCCCGCACTTTTTCTTTATTGATATATGTTTCTGCCAGTGTAATAAATAAAGTATAATGACCTGCCTCACTTTCCATAAACTTCCTGTAAAAATTTCTCAGGTATTCATCAGTTAATCCTTCGCTTAATCTTTTAAATCGTTCACAACTTCTGGCTTCAATCAATGCCATAGTCAGCAATTGGTCTAAAAATCTTTCTTCAGGACTGCCGCCTTTTTTTTGAAACTCCAATAGTTTATTTACGTATTCATCTTTTCGTTGCCTGCCCAAGGGTAAATTTCTTTTTCTTAACTCTGATAAAACCAAACGAAAGTGCCCCCATTCTTCTGTAACAATAGGAGAAAGTTCATCAACCAATTTCTCTTTATCATTATATTTTGTGATAAGAGAAATGCAACTGTTGGCTGCTTTCTGCTCGCAGTAAGCATGATCTGTTAAAATATCTTCTAAAGAAATACTTGCAAGATCAACCCATCGTGGGTCGGTTGGCAATTGCAATCCTAAAATATTCTTTGTGTCCTGTGAAATATTCTCCATGATCAAAAATACTTACAACTTATTACTATAATTTATCACTGATTACTTTTTTACCTATTTTACATTATCAAATCAATTATGAGAGTTATCCCTTTTATTATTTTCGCATTCATAACTGTTTCATTAATTGTAATTCTTAATTCAAGAATATTATTATCGGCGCCTTTAGGAAGATTGCTTAGTCCTCAACATGGCGTATGGCAAAATGCAGAACCGGTTAATGAAAATTTTACTGCAGACCTTTCATTTCCTCAGCTTGCCGGTAAAGTAAATGTTTATTTAGATGAGCGCCTTGTGCCCCACATTTTTACTGAGCAGGAAAACGATGCATATTTTGTTCAGGGCTATTTGCATGCAAAGTTTCGTTTGTGGCAAATGGAGTTACAAACGCTGTCTGCTGCCGGAAGAGCAAGTGAAGTTATTGGTGATGTGGCATTAAATCACGACCGCGAATTTAGAAGATTGGGAATGGTGTATGCTGCAGAAAGTTCTTTAAAAGAAATGGAAAATGATCCTGACACTAAATCTGAATGTGATAATTATACAGCTGGTGTAAATGCATATATTGAAAGCCTGACAGAGAGCAGTTTGCCGCTGGAATATAAACTTATTGGTTATAAACCTGAGAAATGGAGCAATTTAAAATCAGCTTTATTTCTTAAATATATGTCGTTCGATCTTGCAGGGCATGATGATGATTTTGAAATGACAAATGCAAAAAATTATTTCTCTAAAGAAGATTTTGCAAAACTTTTTCCTGTAATTCAGGATTCTGTTGATCCCATTATTCCCAAAGGAACAGTTTATCAAAAACCAAAAGTTCAGGTAACAAAACCTCCAACATCCGATTCATTATATTTTAACCAGGAGCCAATTTCAATCACAGAACGTAAGCCCGATAAGGATAACGGAAGCAATAACTGGGCGGTTAGTGGTAAGAAAACACAAAGCGGCTCACCCATTTTATGCAACGATCCTCATCTCGGTTTAAACCTGCCATCGCTTTGGTATGAAATGCAAATTTCTACGCCAACTTCTAACGCATACGGTGTAAGTTTCCCGGGATCTCCAGGCATCATCATTGGCTTTAATGATAGCTGCGCATTTGGGTTTACCAATGGAGGAAGAGATGTGAGAGATTATTATGAAATAAAATTTAAAGATGACAGCAGAAAAGAATATTGGTTTAATAATAAATGGAAAAAAACAGAATTTAGATTTGAAACAATAAAAATAAAAGGCAAGCCGGATTTTATTGATACAGTTGCATATACTGTTTTTGGTCCGGTGATGTACGATAAAAATTTTAGCGGTAACAGAACAGTTAATAATAAAAACTATGCTGTAAGATGGAAAGCTCATGATCCAAGCAATGAACTGAAAATATTTTACCTGCTTGATCATGCAAAAAACTATGCAGATTATTCTGCAGCTGTGATCAATTTGCATACACCGGGACAAAACTGTGTATTTGCCTGTAAAAATGGAGACATTGCAATTAAAACCCAGGGCGAATTTCCTGCAAAATGGACTGGACAGGGAGATTTTGTAATGCCGGGTATAGACAGCAGTTACATGTGGCAGGCTATGATACCAATGGATGAAACGCCTTTTCAATATAACCCTGAAAGAAATTTTGTAAGCAGCGCTAATCAGCGTCCTGCTGATTCTACTTACCCATATTATCTCGGTAGAAATTATCCGCCATATCGTGGAATTTATATTAATCGGCGATTAAATGCAATGAATAATATTACTGCAGATGATATGAAGAATTTGCAGACAGATAACTATGATGTTTTTGCAGAAATGGCTATGCCTGTCTTTTTAAAAAACATGAAGCAAAACGAATTGAATGCTGAGCAAAAAAAATATTTTGATCTGTTGAGAACATGGGATTTTAGAAATAATATTAATTCAAAAGGCGCTACTGTTTTTTATTTTGCCTGGAAAAATTTCGATTCTGTTGTTTGGCATGATGAATATGCCAAGGCTCCAAAAGTTATTATGAAACCCTATGAAAGTACTTTGCTGGAAGGTGTTTTAAAAGATTCGACATTTAAATTTCTGGATGATATAACAACACCTCAGAAGGAAACGCTTGCCGATGATGTAACTTCTTCTTTTAAAAAAGCAGTAGTTGAATTGTCAATGCTTGATGCTCAGGGCAAGCTTGAATGGGTAAAATTTAAAGACACTAAAGTTACTCATCTTACAAAGCTGGATGCATTAAGCCGTATGCATTTACCAATTGGCGGCGGCACTCATTGTATAAATGCAGCTAAGCACGATCATGGTCCCAGCTGGAGAATGATTGTAAGCCTAACCCCTGAAACCGAAGCCTGGGGCGTTTATCCCGGTGGGCAAAGCGGAAACCCCGGCAGTAAATATTACGATAATTTTATTGACACCTGGGTTGCAGGAAAATATTATACTATCTGGGTAATGAAACAATCAGAAGAGAAGGATGCAAAAGTAAAATGGAAAATGACCTTTAGTAAAAGCTAACGAATGTGCGGATGTGTAGATATGCAAATGTGCAGATGAAATTGATAAATGATTGAATTTTGAAATGTAAAAAACAATTTTTTAATTTTTAAAAATGCCCGGCCTCCCTCAAACAGATTATCATCCATTTCCCTTCTCCTTTTGGAGAAGGTGCCCGAAGGGCAGATGAGGCTGGAGAGGGAACGAGGGTGAGGTAACTCAAATGAAATTTATTGTCTCCCTGCTTTTGATAATGCTATTAAGCTTTGCAGCCTGTCTGTATTTTCCATGGTGGAGTATTGCAATAGTTGCATTTATAGTTGCCGCATTAATTCCGCAAGGCGCAGGTAAAAGTTTTTTTACAGGTTTTCTTGCGTTGTTTTTATTATGGGGCGGATTAAGTTTTTGGATAAGTAATAACAACGATCATATCCTTGCACATAAAGTATCCTTGCTCATTTTAAAAATTGACAGCCCATATTTATTAATGCTTGCTACCGCATTGATCGGCGGAGTGGTTGCAGGCTTTGCAGCTATGACAGGAAGTTTTTTAAGGAAGAAAAAGGTTACTTCACCTTCTTATTGATTTCTGTTTAAATTCGTGAATGTATTTTTTGGCAATCCGGAATTCAGTTTTTATTTCCCTGTTATTTTTTTCAATTAATTCTTCTTCGCAAAGCATTCATGGTTCGGTGTTTAACGGGCAGGGTAACCTTCTTCCGTTTGCTTCAGTATTCATAAAAGGAAGTACACAGGGTGTTACAGCAAATAGTGAAGGCAGGTTTCATCTCAATTTACAAGCGGGCACATATGCATTAGTTTGCCAGCATGTGGGAGGCTTTTCCTATTAGTTGCTTTAATTTTTGGTCACTTAATTTTTTAAAAAGGCCTTCAAAATTAAAATTTTAAACCCACTTCATGTGGGTTTTTTATTAAAGATTTATTATTCTCTTTTTAGTTGATTAAATTGCTGCCCTTTAACGCTACTCTTGATGACTATCCATTTTTATTTACGCTATCATACCAGGTATGGGCAAACAATTTTTGTTTCAGGGAATATTGATGCTTTAGGAAATGATAAAGCTGCGGAGGCGTTTGCATTATCTTATTTAAATTATGAATTTTGGTATGGTACAATTGAAATTCCTGGTAAGAATCAGGAAGAAATAAATTACCGATACATTTTACGTGAAGAGGGGAATGTTGATATTTTAGACGCAGATAAAGACAGAATTGTAAATCCCGCAGCTTACCGGACAAAAGAAATTGTATTAATAGATATCTGGAATTCCGAAGGTAATATTGAAAATGCTTTTTACACAAAGCCTTTTCAGCAGGTTTTGTTACAACAGCAAAGTAAAACGCCAAAACTAAAGGCGCCAAAATTTTATACGCATGAATTTAAAGTAAAAGCTCCTTTATTAAATGCAGATGAATGGATTTGCATTACAGGCTCGGGAAAAATGTTTAAAAACTGGGATGTAAAAAAACTCTTACCACTAAAACCTGACGGTAATTGGTTCAGTATTAAAATAAATTTAAGTAAAGAAGATTTTCCTCTCCCGTATAAGTATGGCATTTATAATACGAAGAGTAAAACTTTTATGTATGAAGATGGCAGTGATCGCATTTTGCAACATAAACCTGTTAAAAAGAAGGCTACAGTTTTGCATGATGGATTTATACATTTACAAACGAGATGGAAAGGAGCCGGAGTTGCCATACCCGTATTTAGTTTGAGAAGCAAAAAAGGTTTTGGTACCGGGGAATTCAATGATATTAAATTGTTAGTTGATTGGGCAAAGCAGGCCGGATTAAAATTGCTGCAGTTTCTTCCTATTAACGATACTACTGCTACTCATTCTGCAAAGGATTCATATCCTTATGCTGCAATTTCAGCATTTGCTTTACATCCTATTTATATAAATCTTGATGCAGTTGCAGGGGCACAGCATGCATCGCTGATAAAGGCATTGAATAAAAAGAAAAAAAGCTTAGATCAACAGCCTGACCTGGATTATGAAGACGTGATGAAATTTAAACTCTTTGCTCTTAAAGAATTATACCAGGCTAAAAGAGATTCTTTTTTAACCGATATTAATTATTTTGTCCGTGAGAACTCCTTTGGAGATTTTTTTGATCTGAACCGTGAGTGGCTGGTTCCCTATGCTGCTTATTGTTTTTTAAGAGATAAATATCAAACGGCAGATTTCACTAAATGGAGATCTCATAAGATCTATAATGAAGATGCAATTCAAAAATTAGTTTCACCATCGCAGCCTCATTATGATGAAATATGTTTCCATTATTTTATTCAATATCATTTGCACCTGCAATTAAAAGAGGCAAGTGAGTATGCTCACAAAAACGGAATTATTTTAAAAGGAGATATTCCTATTGGCGTATCACGAAATAGTTGTGATGTGTGGGTTGATCCATCTTTGTATAATGTAAATGAACAGGCTGGAGCACCGCCCGATGACTTTGCTGTAAAAGGGCAAAACTGGGGTTTCCCTACTTACAATTGGAAAAAAATGCAGGAAGATGAATATACATGGTGGTGTAACCGTTTTGCGCAAATGAATAATTATTTTGATTCGTTTCGCATAGATCATATTCTTGGTTTTTTTAGAATATGGAGTATACCGGTACATGCTGTTGAAGGTATTTTAGGAAGATTTGTTCCTGCTATTCCGATATACATAACTGAGTTTGGTAAAAACAAAATAGGGTTTGATTATACCCGTTATTGTAAGCCATTCATTACTAAAAATATTTTGCAGCAGCACTTTGGTGAAAGCATAGATAACATAAAAAAAACCTTTTTAGATGTAAAAAAAGATGGACTGTATCAATTAAAAGAAGAATTTAATACACAAAGAAAAGTTGAAAAATATTTTGAAGAGCCAACAGAAAATGATCAGAATATTAAGCAAAGCTTATTTGATTTGATAAGCAATGTTATTTTAATTGAAGAAGAAGGATCACAAATGCAGCAGTTCCATTTCAGGATCTCAATGCAGCAAACTTCTTCCTTTCAGCAACTTGATGCTAACACGCAAAAGCAATTATCAGAACTATACATAAATTATTTTTTCATCAGGCAGGATGTGATGTGGAAAAAAGAAGCAATGAAGAAATTGCCGGCACTAAAGCGAAGCACTAATATGCTTATATGCGGAGAGGATCTTGGCATGGTACCGCATTGTGTTACGGAAGTAATGAAGCAGACAGGTATTTTAAGTCTTGAAATTCAGCGCATGCCAAAAGATACTGCAATGGATTTCTTTCATCCTAAAACAGCGCCATATCTTTCTGTTGTAACCCCGTCCACACACGATATGAGCACTCTGCGTGAATGGTGGGAAGAAGATAGAACGCTTACACAAAAGTTTTATAATTATGTTATGGGGCATTATGGTAAAGCGCCCGATTTTTGTGAGCCATGGATAAGTAAGGAAATTATTTTGCAGCATATTTATTCTCCTGCTATGTGGAGTATTTTTCAAATACAGGATCTGCTGGGTATGAGTGAAAAATTGCGGAGAGAGAATCCGAACGAAGAAAGAATAAATCAGCCATCCGATCCAAACCATTATTGGAAATACAGGATGCATATTCCGTTAGAAGAACTGATACGACAGAAAGATTTTACCAGGGAATTAAAAACTTTAATTACGCAGAGTGGGAGAACATGAAAATAAAATACAGATCATACAATCTCCGCTTTAAACATCCCTTTACTATTTCACGGGGTACAAAAACACATCAGCCAACTTTAATAGTTGAGCTGGAACACTTTGGTATAAAGGGTTATGGAGAAGCGCCTGCTATTAGTTATTATAATATTCCGGTTGAAAAAATGATCGAAGATCTGGAAACAAAAAAAGCTTTTATTGAAAAATTTTCTTTTACTGATCCCGAACGCTTTTGGCATTACTGTCATCATCTCTTTCCAAAAAATTCATTTTTAGTTTGTGCTTTGGATATTGCCGGCTGGGATTTATTTGGCAAAATGAAAAGAAAAAAGTTGTATGAATTATGGGGATTGGATATTTCTAAAAATTCAATGACCGATTTTACGATTGGTATTGACGCTGTTGATGTGATGGTTGATAAGATGAAAGAAACTCCCTGGCCCATCTATAAAATAAAATTAGGTACTGAACATGATATTGAGATAATTACTGAATTAAGAAAGCATACATCTTCTGTTATAAGAATTGATGCCAATGCAGCATGGAAGGCTGATGAAGCATTGGGAAAAATAAATGCCTTTAAACATTTGGGAGTTGAATTAATTGAGCAGCCTTTGGCAAAAGATGATTGGGAAGGGATGAAATTTTTATTTAAAAGATCACCATTGCCATTGTTTGCCGATGAAAGTTGTGTTGCAGAAACTGATGTACAGAAATGCCACAATCATTTTCATGGTATCAATATAAAACTTACCAAATGCAGCGGTATTACGCCTGCACGACGGATGATTACCAAAGCAAGAGAGCTTGATATGAAAATTATGGTGGGCAGTATGAATGAAAGTTCTGTTGGTACCTCAGCAGTTGCGCATTTGTTGCCTTTGCTTGATCATGTTGATATGGATGGACCTTTGTTGTTAGCTGAAGATGTAGGCGAAGGAATAAAATTTAATAATGGTAAAATTATTTACGCTGAAGGAAATGGTACAGGAGTAATAGTAAATGATTTTTAAAATACCTATTTAAATGATATTTGTTCCATTAAGTTCAAGTAACAAGCGTTGCACTTGTTACTTGAACTTAAGAGTTGAAAACCAATTTGTCAATTTGAGTAGAGTGTCATATATTTAAGTGTTGCACGAAATTTCATGGAAGAGCTTTATGATGAATACGACAATTCTACGTCCCATAATGCATGGTGGACATTACCCGATTTTATCGAGTGGCTAAAGAAACAGAGAAACAGAAAGAATAAGCAGACCTATAGTATAAATCTTACGATTATTTTGCATAGTGCATGTATTATTGAGGGGTTTTTATATGAGATGCTTAGCTTTGAGAGTGGCACACCGACTTATAAAAAAGACATAAGCGATAGACTTCTTATTGATTTGAACATGAGGCTTGAAAATGCATCTTGGCTAGTTTACCAAGACATTTTTAAAATTGTTTTCGGTAAAAGAATTATCGATTACACGACAAACCAAAACTGGAAAGCTTTGACGATGCTATTTGTCTTAAGAAATATGTTGACCCATGGAAAGACACTTGAATTGAAATTCTATGACAAGAAACAATTTGAGCCTGTCATTACTGGGAAGTATTCAACCATATACACATATTTTAAAGAAATAAAACTAATTGATACAAGATCTAAAGACTTCACGCCAGGAGGAATTGATTTTGTGAACGAGGATAGTGCCGACTTCTTTTATAAAGAAGCTAAGTTTTTAATGGAACAGTTGTACAAAAAATTAATATTAAAGAGTAATTGGCTTGGACCAGTTGAAGAATCATATAAAAATGCGTTTAACTTGGATTGACTTCGTGCAACATTCGCATTTATGCAAGCATGGCAGACGTGCTAACAATGAGCTGTGGTGAATGTCTCAGCAACAGTTCCGGGCTGAAGGAACTTTGCTCGGCGATAGTTATAACAATGAACTTTTTATTATAAATTTGGCAACGGTTCCGGCAGACGTAATTCTTTCGCCGTGGTCGGTCTTCCCTGCCCAGGTGTGTGCGTTGGCGGGTGACCGACCAAATAAAATATGGAAGCGAA
>JADGPX010000300.1 GCA_017882215.1 Chitinophagaceae bacterium
CCATGACCGATAAAAAATTTTTTGCCGTTCAGGTCAAACTCTTCAGGATGCTGATATACTTTAATGTTGAGTTCTTTTTTAAAATAATCTTTCATCCACATATCATGATTGCCAACAAAAAAATGTATCTCAATTCCTGAATCAGTTAACTCTGCCAGCTTTCCTAAAATTCTTACAAATCCTTTCGGAACAACTTTTTTATACTCATACCAAAAATCAAACAGATCTCCCAGGATAAATATTTGTGATGCATCATTTTTTATTTCATCCAGGAATTTTACAATGCGTTTCTCCCTTATCAAACTTGTAGAATGATCGGGTGCGCCGAGATGGAAATCGGAAAGAAAATATATTTTTTTGCCAGCAGTTAGTTGCATATTTATCCGGGGAATTGCTACCAGTTAAAAAATTTCTTTAGCAATTTCTTCTTTTGTTTTTTTAAAGTGATTAGCAATATCAGTAATTATTGAAGATAATGTACCTAATCTTATTGGATCGTGATTTGGAATAGTAATGTGGTGTTCGCCTTGCTTTGTAGTTGTAAGTCTTATATGACTTCCTTTTTGACGACTTATTTGATAACCAAATTTCTGTAGAAGTTTAATTAATTCTGTAGAAGAAATATCTCTTGGTAATCTCATACAGCAATTACTTCTTCTTTTATCATGTGAAGGCGTATCAGTTTTGGCTTCTTTCCTTCATCAAAATGACATTCAACAGCTTCTTTGATATTCACTTTAATTTCATCCATAGTATCAGCTTCAGTGAATATACTTTCTCCAATGGCTTTAGCTGTATAACCACCTTCCAAAGCCTCTTCTACCAAAAAGATAATTTCATTCATGCTATAAAGTTAGCTTAATCCTTAAATAAATTTCTGTAAATATTATGCTTTATCTACCAAAAACAAATAAACTTCCTTAGGTCCATGAACACCAACTACTAAAGTCTTTTCAATATCAGCAGTACGGCTTGGCCCGGTAGCAAATGTTATTGATGAGGGAATATTACCCTCATATTTTTCTTTTAATAATTGCAAAGCTTCTTTTATGTCATACACAAGCTGATCTGAATAAGCAATGCAAATATGAACCGGCGCATATACACTTACAGACCGACCTGTTTGTGCTGTACTCATAACAATTGTACCTGTACGTGCAATTAAATATTCACAGGTAGTTATAGATGCATCGCAATCCGCCAGCGTTGATTTATCTATTTGGTAAGGAGCAGAATGAGAAATTATATGAAATAATTTTTCTTCGTTGCAATAAATATTTTCCCATTTTTTTTCTGTGAGTAGTTGTTCCAGCTGCCTTGTAAGATCAGCCTCATTTACACAAAAGGCAAACTTTCCAAGCAGCCTTGTAAACTCTTCAGCAAACTGAACTTCCAGATCGTCTGTCTGTGGTTGGAACACAGAATTATTGCCCTCGCTTTTTGGAAATGGAACAGGCACCGGATTACTCAGTGCCTGACGTATTTTTTTTAAAATATTTTCTTTTGAAGAAGATACTTTCATAATGAAAATTATGCAGGAGTGGATACTACACCGGGCCTAGGATCGTCTATTACTGCATCTTTGGGATTATCAATGATATCCAATACTTTCTTTTCTTCGTAAGGACGTTTGCCTATTAATGCTTCTACATCACTTTTAAACAGAACCTCTGTTTTTAATAATTCCTTTGCCAGGATCTCCACCTCCTGCTTATGTTTTATAAGTAATTCTTTTGTTCTTTCATATGCATCATCAACCAGTTTACGAACTTCCTCATCTATCATCTTTCCGGTTTCTTCACTATAAGGCTTGGTGAACATATTTTCCTGCTGAGGATCATAAAAACTAATATTACCAACTTTCGCATTCATGCCATATACAGTAACCATTGCATACGCCATCTTTGTTATCTGTTGAAGATCGTTGCTTGCCCCGGTAGAGATCTTCTTAAAAAATATTTCTTCTGATGCTCTTCCACCCAATGTCATACACAGCTGATCTGTTAATTGATCTGTATTATACAAGTATTGTTCTTTTGGAGTGTATTGAGCATAACCCAATGCAGCAGTGCCTCTTGGCACAATGGTAACTTTTAATAAAGGATAAGCATGTTCCAAAAACCAGCCACAAATTGCATGACCTGCTTCGTGGTATGCTATGATCTCTTTTTCCTCGGGTAAGATAATTTTGTTCTTTTTTTCCAACCCTCCGATAACCCTGTCAATTGCATCCTGAAAGTCACTCATATCCACAGCATCCTTTCCTTTTCTTGCTGCAATAAGGGCAGCTTCGTTACAAACATTTGCAATATCTGCTCCGGCAAAGCCCGGTGTTTGTTCAGCAAGTTTATGAATATCGAGTGTTTGAGAAATTTTTATCGGAACAAGATGAACTTTAAAAATCGCTTCACGTCCTACAAGGTCAGGACGATCTATTGATATCTGTCTGTCGAACCTTCCGGGTCGTAATAAAGCATTATCCAATACATCAGGACGGTTAGTTGCTGCTAAAATGATAATGCCAATATCGGTTCCAAAACCATCCATTTCTACCAGCAACTGGTTCAAAGTATTTTCTCTTTCATCATTGCTCATCATCATATTTTTTCCTCTTGCCCGGCCGATGGCATCAATCTCATCAATAAAAATTATACAGGGCGCTTTTTCTCTCGCCTGTTTAAAAAGATCTCTTACCCGGCTGGCGCCCACACCTACAAACATTTCCACAAAATCACTTCCACTTAGGCTAAAAAATGGAACCTGTGCCTCACCCGCCACTGCTTTTGCCAGCAAAGTTTTTCCTGTACCCGGGGGGCCTATGAGTAAAGCGCCCTTTGGTATTTTGCCGCCAAGCGCTGTATATTTTTTAGGATTTTTAAGAAAGTCAACAATTTCCATTACTTCCACTTTGGCTTCATCCAAACCTGCAACATCTCCAAAATTTATGTTTACCCTTGTTCCTTTATCAAATAAAGTAGCTTTCGATTTACCGATATTAAAAATTCCTCCGGGTCCGCCGCCGCCGCCAGATCCACCAACTTTACGCATCATCATAATGAACAATA
>JADGPX010000301.1 GCA_017882215.1 Chitinophagaceae bacterium
AATGATAAGTAACGACAATGACGATGAACTTGAAGCTGTACACGCTTATAATGATGCGATCAAACTTGCCCTTGAGGTTGATGATCAAGGCACTGTTGATCTGCTGACCAAGATACTTAAAATGGAAGAGGGTCACGTCGATTGGGCAGAAATACAACGTGCACAGATTGAGCAAATGGGCATGGAGAATTATCTGGTTAATCAAACTGAAGGTCCGGTAAGCTGATTCATTGTCTTTTAATCGAAATAATTCCCAGAGACCCTGCCTCTGGGCAAATATTAGGAAGGCAAGCATAAAAAAAACAATTGTAACATTCGTAAATTATAAAACTATGCCTTCATTAGCAGCTGTATCAAAAATTGATTTTCCTTTCAGAGTAGATCAGCAGGTAGTAAAACAATATGCAAAAGATTTATTTGCATCGTCATTTCCGCAAGTGGACAGGATGCTGAGTGCTTTTGATAATACAGAAATAAAAACAAGAAATTTTTGTAAGCCGCTTGAGTACTATTCAACCGTTCATTCTTTTAAGGAACAGAATGCGGAATACATCAGGTTGTCTCTTGAATATTCTGTAAAAGCGATTGAAAAATGTATTGCTGAAGCACAAATCAATAAGGATGAGATCACTGATATAATTTTTATTTCTACCACCGGACTTGCCACGCCGAGTTTGGATGCGCTCATCATTAACGAAATGAAACTGAACCAGAATATCAGTCGCATTCCTGTTTTTGGTTTGGGTTGTGCAGGCGGAGTAGCAGGTTTTTCAAAAGCGAGTATTTTGGCGAAAGCCAATCCTGATGCAGTTGTATTGCTTGTGGCTGTTGAATTGTGTTCATTAACTTTTTTACGGAATGATTACAGCAAAAGTAATTTTATAGGATCAAGTTTATTTGCCGACGGCGTAGCTGCATTAATTATTACCGGAGATAATCATGTAAACAAAACAAAAAACGAAATCAGGTTTCTTGCCACGCAAAGCAAATTGTATTACGATACATTGGATGTGATGGGATGGGAGTTTTTGGATAAAGGATTTAAGGTTTTGTTTTCACAGGATATTCCAACCATCATCGCAACAAATATTAACAATGATGTTACTTCATTTTTAGAAAAACATCAATTGACACTTTCAGATATAAAGAATTTTATTTTTCATCCCGGAGGGAAAAAAGTATTGGGAGCTTATGAAGAAGCTTTATTGGTGGAGGGAGATTTTCTGAAAAATACAAGAGAGGTAATGAATGATAACGGCAATATGTCGAGCCCTACAGTTTTGTATGTATTGGAAAGATTCTTTTCTCAGGGTTTTGAAAATGGCTACGGATTAATGGTATCAATGGGTCCGGGTTTTTCGAGTGAGATGGCTTTGCTTCAAATGAACAAACACTAAAATGATGTTCATCTTTTTTATTTCATTTATTATTCTGTTGCGGGTAGGAGAATTACTGCTTTCCAAAAGCAATGAGAAATGGTTGTTGCAAAATGGTGCAGTTGAATATGGCAAGCAACATTATCCGTTTATTGTAGCGCTTCATGTTTCGTTTATCATCTCATTGATCGTCGAATATTCTGCACAACAAACTTCGTCTTACAGTTTATTTTTTCTCCTGTTTTATTTTTTATTACTTGCCTTTAAAACCTGGGTTATTTTATCGTTGGGCAAATTCTGGAACACTAAAATTTATCACATCCCGAATGTTCCTTTAATAAAAAAAGGACCGTACAAATATTTTAAACATCCGAATTACCTGGTTGTAATTGCTGAAATTGCTGTTATTCCCCTGGCATTTCATTTGTATTACACCGCAATTATTTTTACCCTTCTCAATACGATTATGTTGTTTGTGAGAATTAAAGAAGAAAATAAGACTTTGCAAATTTAAAACAGGCAGCATAATTTAAAATAAAAATAACACGCAACAACATATTGTAAAAGTAAAATCAATTGAGAAGGTCACCCGGGAAACTTTACGGAGACAGAAATTTTTATTGAGATAATTTTCAGAAGACCTTTAATTAACAAATCATGACAAATATATTTAAGCATACGGAAAGAGGTTTTGAAAAACTTACCTCCATTGCCATTGCCATACTCGGCAATTCCATCACCTTTATTATTGCCTTATGCACGGTAATATTCTGGCTTAGCAACAAGCGGTTTTACACGCAGGATATTCATTACAGCATCGGAGATGTAATTCTCGGAGTTACTTTTTTAAGTTTATTTATTATTCAAAAATCATTCAACCGTTTCTCCGCTTCACTTCATTTAAAGGTGAATGAACTTGTAGCATCACACGAGCCTGCAAGCAATGCGGTGATTAATGTAGAAGAAAAAACAGAACACGAGATATTCGAACTTTCAAAAGAATATACTGAACTGGCTGAGCAGACGAAAGAGGCGAAAGAAGAAAAATTCTGAACCAATTTTCCTCCGTTCCCACAGAATCTTCCCATTTAATTTGCGTGACCTCAAAGTCCCCAACCTTCGGAAGGAAAACTTTGCGAAGAAAGAGATTGAAAGTTTGGAGGAAAACATTTAGAGAGTATCATTTTAAAATATGTGAATGATATAACTCTTTTCTGTAATTGTGTAAAACTTTTGGGAATTAAAGGATTTAACTTTGTACCGTGAAAATTCTTTCACTATTAAAATTCAAAAAAATGAACACAAAAGAAGTAAAAGGAAACTGGAATGAGCAGAAAGGCAAGCTCAAACAGAAATTTGCAACATTAACAGACAATGACCTGATGTTTGCAGAAGGCAAAAAAGAAGAGATGCTTGGAAAACTTCAAATCAAGCTTGGCAAAACAAAAGAAGAATTGCACAAGATTATCGCAGCGCTTTAATCATCTGCGTTTTGTAAAAGATACCGTTTAGCGATTCGTTAAACGGTATCTTTTAAAATCACTTACTAAAAATTCTAAAACAATTTAAATTCTAAACAAAATCAGTCATCAAAAATTTAAAAATTGTATCGCTGCATGTTCAGAATGTGCAATAGAATGTAAGCATTGCGCAAGTGCATGCTTAAATGAGCAGGA
>JADGPX010000075.1 GCA_017882215.1 Chitinophagaceae bacterium
CTCTCCTACCAGGTGTCCTGCACCAACAGCAACAAAAACGCTTTCTTTTTGCATGATACTTTTTAGTTGATCAACCCAATTTATATTTCTTTTAGTTAACAGAATATCTTCATACTTATCCGAACCGAATTCACTTTTGGCAAGCAATTTTTCCATTGCTGATAATTGCTGATTCTTATACTCCAGGATCATAGTATCAAATTCTTTTTTATAAATTGAAAAGCTATCGATATTCTTCAATAATTCTTTAGCCTGCCATTCATAAGGAATACTATCAAAAACTGAAGCTTGAAACTGCATAGTTTCCAATCCTTTGATCTCTTTTTTATTTTCTTTTGAAAGCTTCATAAGTTCTTCTTCAACACCTGATGCTGTGTTGCAATTCATCATTTTTGGATACAACATCGCAACCAAAAAATATGGTTTGATACTTTGAAACATCATCATTGGCATACCAAGTGAATCACTAAAATAGCTTTCCACTTTTTTGTATTCATCAGCTGTATACAGGTCTTTTAATTTTTTACCATCTTTCATGTTCATGTATAATAATCCGCTTAACATTGTTGACGGATCATCCATATCCATTTCCATGTATACCTCATCGGCAGTGCGTAAGGAATTTTTTAATTGCTCACTGAACTTAATATCATCTTTGCATAATAAATGAAAAGTTCCAAAAAGATAACTGGGCTTTTTAAGATACTTACCGCTTACCTGCCACAATAAAGTATTATTATCATTGTTCTTTTTTGCCAAAGATTTATTACTTTGGGATTTACAACCAAAGAAAAAAATGCAGCAGCTAAATATGATAATAACTGATTTCATTATACTTGTTTTAATAAAATTAAACATCAGATTATACTTTTTATAATTTACTTTAAATGAAAGGTTGTTTTCATTGCCTTAATCATTCCCTGTGGCGTCCATTGCCCGGGCACAATCATGCGGCGAATGGTATATAAAGGTTCTGTTGAATCTCTTTTGGTTGATAAAATAAATGCCAGCTTATATCCATGGCTTTTAAATTCCGGAATAGCTTCCCTGTTCCATAAGCCAAAGGGATAAGCGAAATATTTTACAGGCTTTCCTATTATTGCTTCCAGTCTTTTTTGTGGCTTTACTAATTGTGTATCCCAATCTGCAGACTGGTATTTTGTAACCATGTGATGATCCCATGTATGCCCTTCAATTGCATGTCCCTCATCTGATAATTGCTTTAATTGTTCTTCACTCATGTATCTTGTACGGTTGATAGAAATAGTCATAATAAAATACACGCCTTTAAATTCATATTTGTTCATTTCAGTTGCACCAATCGTGAATTGCTCTTTATCATTATCATCAAAAGTTATCATTATAGGTTTTGGGGGAAGCGCAGCACCATGCACCAAATATTCATACAGATCATCAGGTAAAATTGTTTTATAACCGCTGTCCGAAAGCGCCTTCATTTGATCTGCAAATGCTGCAGGTGTTACTTCGTATCCCTTCATTCTTTCACCCTCTCCTGCCCGAAAATTTCTGATGTGATGGTAGCATAATACCGGTACTTCTTTTTTTGAAAGTATTGTTGCAAGATCAGCGACTGGCTTTTGTTTGCCGGAATCATCTGTATTTTTATCATAAGAATTATTTTTATTTTTTGTTTGATCAGGCGATGATGTGCATGCAGAAAAAAGAATAATGATAATAAAAATCAGCCAATGGTTTTTCATTTTTTTGATAAAGATTTTTAAAATATTATTGGTATTGTATGTAGATAGGTTTAGGGATAAATTTCAAAAGTTCTTCAGGTGTGTAAAACTGGTCTTTGCCTTTTTTAATATCATTTTTATAGAACAATTTAAAACCGGTAAACTGTACAGGCTCTTTATAAATGTATCGCAGGTAGCTAGATCTTTTTAATATCTTATCTCCCCAGCCATCCATGTCCATCACTACCTGTACCTCGGGAACTTTTTTTATTTTTTCATAATCAGTTATCATTCCTTGTGTAAACCGGTGAACGATCAAAATTTTGGGAGGTAAATTATTTTTCTTTACAACATCAGCTAAAAAATCAATGGCAGCGTTTACATCATCAGCATTAAATGTACCGATCTTTGTTCCCGGAATTTCACCATTTTTTAAAGAAAATTCAGGATCAATGCCTAAATGCACCTGTGGCATTTTTAAATATTTTTCAAGCGGTGGAACTTCTTCCTTTACTGTGCTATGCCCTACCTGTATATCAACAAAAACCAATGCATTGATCTCTTTTGCCCAGTTAATAATTGTATCTATTTGTTGAAAAGGCATACGCATCCTGTGTTTGCCCTCTTTGCCCGGACTGCCTTGTGCAGTTACAGCAATGTAATGCAGGGCAGGCATTACAGGAAGTGTGCTATCTGCGGCTTTCCATTTTGCAATTTCCTGGCGCAGTTTTTTAAACATTGAATCTTTAGGAATTTCTCCTAAAATGCCCATTCTCTTAGAATATAAGTTTCCGTAAAAAGCAACAATGCGGTAATAGGGCAATATTGCGCCCGGTAAAGGATATGGGGCTTTGGCAGGCCACTTTCCGGTGGTATCTCCATTAGCAAGTTGTTGTAAAATTTTATTATACACTGCCGTATCAATTGCTTTTTTTTCAGAATTATTTTTGTCAGTTATTTCCCCTGAATTTTTTCCCGATGAATTGTGATTTTTGCAGCCAATGTACAAAAGCAATAAAAGGCAGGTAACATATAAAAGGCTAAAGCGTATTTTTTTCATTAGTTAGATATTGTAATTTTTTATTTAATAATTTTTCCTTCAAACGCATTACAATGATACTGCGCTTTCCCCGTACATCTGCTCTTTAAACTTTAATGAAGGCGATGGTATAAATTCTCCTAATGCTAATTGTTCCCATTTTTGGTCAACTACTTTAATGGTTTCGTTATCAGCAACAATAATATTTGGCCAGTCTCTTTGAAAATTATCGAACTCCTTTGTTTTTCTTGTCCCATCTAACCCCATGCAGGCAAAAGCCCCCTCCAAACCTCCCCCGATAGGGGAGGCTTTCGAAGCTCTTTTTACTAAAATGTGATCACGTTTAGGATCAAGATTATTACAAAACCGCCACAATGCTGTACCCAGATCATTTGCATCAACCGTATGCTCAACATACAATATCATTTTTATACCTTCAGCTTCTTCTAGTTCGCATATTGCTTTATGCAATTCCCTGATGTGATTTTTTTTATTTTTTTCAACAGAAATAATTAAAACAGGAATTTGTTTTTTTAAAAGAGATGTGTTTACTGATTTTATTTCAGAAAACTTAGCAGTTAAAAATGTTTCTTTTATATTGTACATCGTACTTCTTACATCGTACATTTCATCAATCTCTTCTTTAAACTTTTGTGTACCATCAATACACATCTTTCCTCCAAAGCCAAGCTTACTGCAGCTATGATCCAATACATCCATCGGCCCTTGCGAAAAATAAATATCTGTTGCAGGATTCATATTTTTAAAAACATCCTTTGCTAATTTTTCGTATTCTGTAATTTTAAAGTCTTCGAACTCCTTCCCCTTCGGGGAAGGCTGGGATGGGGCTGTTAACACCAAAATTTTATTAAACATCATTTGTCCGGCGCCCCACATGGCATTCATAACTTTTTGCCCCTGCCCTGCATATTCTTTTTTTATTTGTGTAATAACCAAATTATGGAATACTCCTTCCACAGGCATTTCCATATCAATTATCTCCGGCACCATGGTCATTTTTATAGGTGCTAAAAAAATGCGTTCTGTAGCTTTTCCAAGCCATGCATCTTCCTGCGGCGGAATACCAACAATAGTTGCAGGATAAACAGGATTTTTTTTATGCGTGATGGCAGTGATGTGAAAACGGGGATACCAATCGGGCAATGAATAATAACCGGTATGATCACCAAATGGTCCTTCCCATATCAGCTCATCATTGGGATCTACATAACCTTCTATAATAAAATCTGCATCAGCAGGCACTTCAATATCGGGCTGCGAAATACATTTTACCAGCTCTACTTTTTTCTTTCTTAAAAAACCTGCAAGCATGTATTCATCTACGTTTTCAGGCAAGGGCGCTGTTGCAGAATATGCATATACCGGGTCACCGCCTAAAGCAACAGCAACAGGCATTATTTTATTAAGCTTTTTATATTCATTAAAATGCTTTGCAGAAACTTTGTGCTTATGCCAGTGCATGCCGGTGAGCGTTGGAGAAAATACCTGCATGCGATACATTCCCACATTTCTGGATAGTGTATTGGGATCTTTTGTATGTATAATGGGAAGTGTAACAAAGGGTCCTCCATCTTTTGGCCAACAGGTTATTACCGGCAGTTTAGTTATATCAGGTTCTTTCATTATTACTTCCTGGCATTCTCCTCTGCCGCTTTTAACCTTAGGCATCCACGAAGCAAACCTGCCGAGTTTGGGAAGTAATTTTAATTTATCAAGAATATTTTCTTTTGGAGATGAGAGTAATTTAAACAGGTCTTCAATTTCTTTGGCAACATCATTTAAATGATGAACACCAAGCGCCATGCACATTCTTTTCTCACTTCCGTAAGCATTCATCAATACGGGAAAATCATATCCTGTGTTTTCAAACAACAATGCTTTACCACCATTACCGCTCTTGCTGATGCGATCTGTAATTTCGGCTATTTCTAATTTGGGATCAACGTAAGTTCTTATTCTTAATAATTCTCCTTCTTTCTCCAGAGCTTTAATAAACTCCTGTTGATTGCGATAAGCCATTACTTATAATTTGGATGTAAAGGTAGAATAGAAAGGAAGTATATATTCTTTCGAGGAAAATTTAATATCATCTTCTTGGACAACCAAGAATGTATTTTTTCCTGCTTCCCGGTTTATCCCACCCGCCTTTAAATTCTCCTTTAGCGGGAAACCGGTAAGATAAGGTGATGCCGGTAAAATAATACCAATCTTTATTTTTAGACTCACCTCTTTTTAAATTTCCTGTGGGGTAAGTTGCGCCGGTTTTTAACTCACCGCCTCTGAAAGCAAGCTCTACTGCCTTAGCACCCCGATTGGCAAGTAAAAGATTTGGATCAACATAAGTTGTGCTCACATCATCCAGATAATCAGTGAAAAGTTTTCTCATACCTACTTCAATACCTATTTTAATATTATCAGTTAAAGCATATTTAATTCCTCCGCCAAACGGAATAGCAAACTGTGTAAGACTATACGGTTTTCTATTCAGGTAAAACCCCTGGCCTTCTGTACTTAAAGGTTGTAAATAATATGTTGTACCGGCAGTATCTTTTGTATAAGGATTAAAATGATAAACAGCAACGCCTGCAAAAAAATAAGGAGAGAATTTTATATCCTCTAAGTTAAATAAATAATATTCGGCAGCTAAATGAAATTCCTGTATCGAAGATTTAAAATTCAGATTTCTATAATAAACTTTGGGATTTTTTTTATCATCCGCACTCACCGAAGCGAAAGTTATACCTGTCCTGATAAAAAATCTATCACTAACCTGGTAAGAAAGTCCCCCTCCTATGGCTAAACCCGGCTGAGTAAATGTAAAAAAATAAGATTGCAGATCGCCTTCATAATTGGAAGTTCCCAAAAATAAATTGAGATTTATTTTTTGTGAAAAGCTTATTGAAGCAATAGCAACGAAAACGAAAAGCATAGAGATTTTTCTCATATAAGATAAAAGAAATTGTTCCCGATTAGTTTACAATAATAATACCATTATATTTAAGGATATGTTATAATACCTCTATAAAATTAGCCACTTTTCTTAAACTCAAATACTTTGACGTCCTGTTTCGCTTTCTGACAAATTAATTTTTAAAATATTGCATTAGTTTTGCGCCATTCGGGATGTAGCGCAGCCCGGTAGCGCATGGCGCTGAAGCGCCAGGGTCGCAATAAAATGAATGAATACGTAGTATATATATTATTCAGTGAAAAACTTAAATGCTACTATGTTGGACAAACGGAAAATTTTGAAAATCGTTTAGAACATCATAACAGAGGTAAGAATAAATACACTTCAAAAGGTTTGCCATGGAAATTTGTTCATAAATTCATTGTACCGGATAGAAGTGCAGCAATAATATTAGAAAGTAAAATAAAAAAAAGAGGTATTAAAAGATATTTAACCGATATAAATTTTTTCGGGATGTAGCGCAGCCCGGTAGCGCACACGTCTGGGGGGCGTGGGGTCGCAAGTTCGAATCTTGTCATCCCGACTTTATATCTCTGCCTGTGAACTCCTTTTAAGCTGGTGATGTTTGAAGAATAGGAGGATAGATTGCAGGCATTAAAAAGAGAAAAACAAATAAAAAGTTGGAAAGGAGGAACAGCTTTCAAAACTTTCATTAATGAGATGTAGTCCCGCCATGGCGGGGTACACGTCTGCGGGGCGCGGGGTCGTCCCGTTAGAAGCGGGATCATCCCGACAAAGCCAATTTACAGAAATGTGATTGGCTTTTCATTTTCCATTACTTCCGGAGAATCTTGCCTTAAATTTCAATAGCACTTATTATTTTCTGCATTTTCTTGTTTATAAAAGCTTATAGATTACCTTGACTCAATAATTTTTTATGAAAGCAATAGCATTAATAAAAACCGGCAATGCAGCAACCGCATTTGAAGTAAGAGAAACAGCAAAGCCGCAACCACAAAAGGGAGAAGTATTAATTAAAGTAGCTGCTTTTGGGTTGAACTTTGCCGATGTAATGGCCCGTAAAGGAATGTACAAAGAGGCTCCTCCGCTTCCGGCTATTTTGGGTTATGATGTAGCCGGCACAATAGAAGCAATTGGTGAAAATGTTTCTACTATAAAAATTGGTGACAGGGTAACAGCCATGACACGTTTTGGTGGTTATGCAGAATATGCTGTAACCAATGCCAGTGCAGTTGCGGTAATACCCGGCAACATAGATAACGCCACAGCCACTGCACTAACTACACAGTATTGCACAGCTTATTATGCTGCTGCAAAAATGGTGAATTTGAATGAAGGTGATAAAGTGCTGATCCAGTCGGGTGCCGGTGGTGTGGGTACTGCTTTGATCCAGTATGCAAAATATAAACAATGCGAAATATTTTCTACTGCCAGCAGTGATACCAAATTAAATTACTTATCCTCACTTGGTGTACAACATCCCATCAATTATGCTACTCAGGATTTTGAGAGAGAAATAAAAAACCTTACCGCAGGAAAAGGCGTGGATGTAATCTTTGATGCGGTGGGTGGTAAGTCGGTAAAAAAAGGGGTACGTTCGTTAGCCCCCGGCGGCAGGATGGTATGCTATGGAGCAGCCGACATGACCGACAAAAACATATTCGGCAAACTGAAGACTGCCTTGGGTTTTGGCTTCTATCATCCGGTTATGCTAATGGTGCCATCCAAAGCGATCATTGGCATCAACATGCTCCGTATTGCAGATAACAAACCTGCTGTGCTGCAAAGTTGTCTGGAAGCAGTAGTGCAGTTAACTAACCAGGGTGTGTTTGCACCAACACTGAGCAAAGTATTTAATGCAGCAGACATTGCTGCAGCACATGATTTCCTGGAAAAAAGAAAAAGTATTGGAAAGGTGGTGGTGGTATGGAGCTAATGAATATTGGTATGCTTTATCTTTATTATTATAGCATGAATTAAAAATATTTTCTTCTCAGCACATTCTCCCCACCCTGGCGCGACGTATTGGGGCATGGGGTCGTCCCGACAAAACCAATTGGTTTTTTATTCCACTTCTAAATAATCCTTAAATTATTTCCAGTATCTTAGCCCGATCAAATTTTTATAAACCTCATGAAGGTTTTAATTAAGAATGCAGTTATAATTTCTTCATCTCACCCCGCATCATCCACTGATATTTTAATTGACAATGGTATTATCGTTCAAATTGATAAGAATATAAATCTTTCAGCAGATAAAATTATAGAACATAAAAATCTTCATGTCTCTGTTGGATGGATGGATTGTTTTGCCAATTTCTGCGATCCCGGGAATGAACACAAAGAAACTTTGGAAACCGGTTCAAACGCAGCAACAGCAGGAGGATATACGGAAGTGATGCTGATCCCTAATACCAATCCTGTAGTGCATAATAAATCGCAGGTAGAATATATTGTACAGCGAAGCAAAAATTTACCCGTTACAATTCATCCTGTTGGAGCCATTACAAAAAACACAGAGGGAAAAGAACTGAGCGAAATGTATGACATGCAAAATTCCGGCGCCATTGCTTTTTCTGATGGTGTTAACTCTTTGCAGTCTTCGGGTATTATGTTAAAAGCTCTGGAATATATCAAAGCAATTGATGGAACTATTATTCAATTGCCTGATGATAAAAGTATTGCAGCAAATGGATTGATGAACGAGGGAATTACCTCAATAAAATCAGGATTGCCCGGCAGGCCCGCCATCTCAGAGGAAATTTTAATTGCAAGAGATATTGAGCTTTTAAAATATACCAATTCAAGAATTCATTTTACAGGCATCTCTACAAAAAGATCTTTAGAAATAATTTCAAAAGCGAAAAACGATGGTTTAAAAGTTAGCTGTTCAGTTACACCATACCATTTATTTTTTAGCGATGAAGATTTAAAAAATTACGATACTAATTTAAAAGTTAATCCCCCATTAAGAACGAAGGAAGACATGCTTGCTTTAAGAGAAGGAATTAAAAGCGGGGTGATTGATTTTATTGCTTCACACCATCAGCCGCAGCATTGGGACGATAAGACCTGCGAATTTGAATATGCAAAATATGGAATGACAGGTTTGGAAAGTGTGTTTGGAGTTGCGGGGATTTGTGGAATTAAGAGCAATGATTTTATAAAGATGCAAACCGAAAATATCAGGAATATTTTCAATGTAGAATTACCGCAGATCAAAACAGGAGCTAAAGCAAATCTTACTTTATTTGATCCTAACCCGGAATATATTTTTACAGAAAACAATATTTATTCCAAATCCCGTAACAGTCCATACATAGGAAAAAAGTTAAAAGGAAAAACGTTTGGGATTATTAACGGAGACAAACTATTTTTGAATAAAATAAACTAACATGCAACAGAAAATTACATCCACTACCGTAAAGGGATTTATTATTGGTTTGATAATGATCGCCTTTTCTTTAACTGTGTCCTTTTTAGGTCTTCAGTCAAATAGCATTTTTCAATGGTTTGGATACGGCATTTTTTTAATTGGAATTATTTTAGCCATATCTCAATACGGGAAGCAACTAAATTATAATTCAAAATTCGGAGATTATTTTGCTCATGGTTTTAAAGTAAGTGCAGTCGTGACACTTTTAATGATCGTTTTTCTAATTATATTTATGACAGTCTTTCCAGAATTTAAGGATAAGGCTATGGATGAAGCCAGGAAAAGCATGAACGCTAAAAATAATATATCAGAGGAACAGGTTGAAAAAGCAATGGATATTACCAAGAAGTTTTTTATGGTCTTTTTAATTGGAGGCGCATTACTTGGTTATCTTCTTTTTGGAGCAATTGCCTCCTTAATTGGCGCAGCCATTACTAAAAAAGATCCTCAGCCTTTCCAGGACATAAATCAAATCGGCGAATAAATGGATCTATCAATTATAATTCCTCTTCTTGATGAATCTGAGTCTTTGCCCGAGCTTTCTGCATGGATAGAAAAAGTAATGCAGGAAAATAAATATGCCTACGAAATAATTATGGTAGATGATGGCAGCAAAGATAATTCATGGAAAGTGATTGAAGAATTAAGCAGGCAAAATCAAAATATTAAAGGGATAAAGTTTCAGCGCAATTATGGTAAAAGCGCAGCGTTGAATGAAGGCTTTAAATCATGCAAAGGAGATGTAGTGATAACGATGGATGCCGATCTGCAGGATAGCCCCGATGAAATACCTGAATTAAGAAAATTAATCCTTGAAAACGGATTTGATATTGTTAGCGGATGGAAGAAAAAACGATATGATAATAAACTAAGTAAAAATATTCCTTCAAAATTATTTAACGCTGCCACCAGAAAAGTATCCGGAATTTATTTACATGATTTTAATTGCGGGCTAAAATCATACAGAAAAAAAGTGGTGAAGAGTATTGAAGTGTATGGCGAAATGCATCGCTATATTCCTTTGCTTGCCAAGTGGGCTGGCTTTAGAAAATTTGGGGAGAAAGTAGTTCAGCACTATCCACGTAAATATGGTAAAACAAAGTTTGGATGGAGAAGATTTATAAATGGTTTTTTAGATCTTGCCTCCATTGTTTTCGTAGGGAAATTCAGGAAAAATCCAATGCACTTTTTTGGTCTTTGGGGAACACTCGTTTTTTTATTTGGCTTTGGCGTTTCTCTATATCTTGCTATTTCAAAATTTTTCTTTGATAAAACAGGGTTAACACAGCGACCATTATTTTTCTTTGCTATACTTGCAATGATAATCGGTACACAGCTTTTCCTGGCAGGGTTTCTAGGCGAACTGATATCAAGAAATGCCGGCGACAGGAATTATTATCTTATAGAAGAAAAGACAGGATTCAACTCTTAATATTCTGCATGATTCAGCCAAAAAAAATTATTATAATTGGCTCTGCATATCCATTACGTGGTGGTGGTATAGCTTCTTACAATGAACGGCTTGCAAGAGAATTTATGATACAAGGGTTTGATACAACTATTTATACATTCTCACTTCAATACCCTAAAATTTTATTTCCGGGAACAACACAATATTCCACCGAGCCACTGCCCGCTGATCTGAAAATAAAAGTTTGTATTAACTCCATCAATCCATTTAACTGGCTAAAAGTTGGTAATGAATTAAGGAAGATAAAGCCTGATATTATTGTTGTAAGATACTGGCTTCCTTTTATGGGTCCATGTTTCGGAACTATTTTAAGAAGAGTAAAAAAAAATAAGCACACTAAAGTTGTTTGTATTGCAGATAATATTATTCCTCATGAAAAGAGAGTCGGCGATACCCTGTTCACAAAATATTTTGTAAAGCCTGTTGATGCCTTTATAACGATGAGTAAAAAAGTTTTAAATGATCTTCAAAAATTTGTAAAGAATAAACCTTCGCAATTTATTCCTCATCCATTGTATGATAATTTTGGCGAAAAAATAAGTAAAGAAGAAGCAAGAGAAAAATTAGGAATTGGGTTAGATGATAAAATAATTTTGTTCTTTGGTTTTATAAGAAAATATAAAGGATTGGATATTTTATTAGAGGCAATGAAGATATTAAAAGATCAAAATCAACAGATCAAATTATTGATAGCAGGAGAATTTTATGATGATAAAAAAATATATGATGAGCTAATTAACCGGCTGGAAATAAGAGACGAGCTGATCTTATA
>JADGPX010000302.1 GCA_017882215.1 Chitinophagaceae bacterium
ACTGGTTTTTTTATCGGTGCTTTCTTTTCGTTTACCAATAATTAAAGCACAGCTAACGCCATATTCTCCCGCAGGAAATTTCTTTACATAACTTCCCGGGATCACAACACTCCTTGCAGGAATTCTTCCTTTATATTCCACAGGTTCATTGCCGCTTACATCAATAATTTTTGTTGATTGCGTTAATACAACATTGGCCCCAAGCACTGCTTCTTTTTCAACTCTTACTCCTTCCACAACTATACAACGGCTGCCAATAAAACAACCATCTTCAATAATTACCGGGCTTGCCTGCAAAGGTTCCAACACACCTCCAATACCTACACCACCACTGAGATGTACGTGTTTGCCAATTTGTGCACAACTGCCAACTGTTGCCCATGTATCCACCATCGTGCCTTCATCTACATAAGCGCCAATATTTACATAACTGGGCATCAGCACTACATTTCTTGCAAGGTATGCGCCGTATCTTGCCACTGCATGCGGAACAGCTCTTACACCCAACAATGCATAATCCTTTTTCAGTTTCATCTTATCGTAAAACTCAAATGGCGGCAATGAATATGTTTCCATTTGCTGAATTCCGAAATACATAAGTATTGCCTGCTTTACCCATTCATTTACCTGCCAGCCATCACCAACGGGCATTGCGGTACGTAGCCTTCCTGTATCCACTTCGTCAATTACATTTTTTACAGCGTCAGTGTATTCCAGTTGTTTTAATAATTCCCGGTCTGCCCATGCAGCTCTTACCATTTTTTCTAATTCCATGTTTCACATTTTTTGCAAACTTAATGTTAACCTAACAAATAGAAAATGATTTAGATAACTTTGAAATCCAGATGCAAAGATTTCTTATTATTCAAACCGCTTTTATTGGTGATGTAGTGTTGGCAACAGGCATGGTTGAAAAACTTCATCATGCGTATCCCGAAGCACAAATAGATTTTTTATTAAGAAAAGGCAATGAAGGATTATTAGCGAATAACCCTTTTTTGAACGGGATATTGATATGGGATAAAAAGCAAAAAAAATGGAGTAACCTTTTTAAATTGCTGAAACAGATAAGAAGCAATAAATATGATAAAGCTATAAACCTGCAACGCTTCGGAAGCACAGGCTTGTTAACTGCGTTTTCAAATGCAAAGGAAAAAATAGGTTTTGATAAGAATCCGTTCAGCTTTTTATTTTCAAAAAAGATAAAACATACAATGAATGATGGCAAGCATGAAGTGGAAAGAAACCATGAGTTGATAAAAGATTTTACTGATAATGCTTTTGCCAAACCAAAACTATATCCATCTGAAAACGATTTTAGATCGATACAAGCCTATACAACCCAACCATACATTTGCATTGCTCCGTCGAGTGTATGGTTTACTAAACAATATCCTGTTGAAAAGTGGATCGGGCTGATAAATGCAATTCCTGCCTCATATAAAATATTTTTATTAGGTGGAAAAGAAGATAAAGACCTATGTGAAACGATCAGATCATCATCAACCAATGAAAACACAGAAGTGCTTGCTGGTAATTTAAGTTTTTTACAATCTGCTGCATTAATGCAAAATGCAGTTATGAATTATGTGAACGATTCTTCACCTTTGCACTTTGCTTCTGCAATGAATGCTTCCGTTACAGCCATCTTTTGCTCAACCATACCTGGATTTGGGTTTGGCCCGTTATCAGATAACTCTTTTATTGTAGAAACCAAAGAACCGTTGAGTTGCAAGCCATGTACCTTACATGGCAGAAAAGCCTGTCCGCTGGGTCATTTTAAATGTGCACTAACAATTGAGACAGAACAATTACTCAACTCCATTTCCAACTTACATGAATAATTTTGAAAATGATATTAATGAATGTTGCAGGGTTTTAGAGGCAGGCGGACTAATTCTCTACCCTACCGATACCATTTGGGGAATTGGATGCGATGCAACCAATGAAAAGGCTATAGAAAAAATTTATAAACTTAAAAACAGGCAGGATAAAAAGTCAATGATAATATTAGTTGCTGATGAAAAAGATATTTTCAATTATGTAGAAAAGCCGGATAAAAAAATATTTGAATATCTGTCTTCAGCAAAAAAACCAACGACTGTTATTTATGAGCATGCAAAAAATATTGCACAAAATTTAATCAGCAGCGATGGAACCATAGCGATAAGAATTGTAAAAGATGATTTTTGCAAAGCACTTATCACACAATTTAAAAAACCAATCGTATCAACCTCGGCAAACATAAGCGAAGAGGCATTTTCCCAAAATTTTAATGAGATACATCCTGTAATAAAAAACGGCGTTGATTATATTGTTCAACACCGTCAGAATGATCTTATGTCTTCTCAACCTTCTTCAATAATCAAATTAAATACTGAAGGAAAGATTGAAGTACTTCGTTCTTAATTATAAAGCAATACCAACACCTAACTGAATGCTTTGGCTCTTCCATTTATCACTGTTACCAATGTTGCTTATATCATTTAAGCCAACCACATATCTACCATAAACCCGGAATTTAAATAGCTTTAATTGTAAGCCACCTACCATAGAGAAATCACCTTTTTTAAATGCATCCCCGCCATTCTGCAGCAGGTTTTTATTTTTATCCATTAAAATTCCAAATTGCGGACCCACCTGTAATGCTAACAGGTTACTTAAATTATAATTCAGGAGGATGGGAATGCTTAAATATTTTAGCTGGATATTATTTTTAAAATGGTAAACCGAACTGAAATTAGAAGCTGTGTCGGTATTTACCTGGTTTAGTAAAACCTCAGGCTGCAAACTTAATTTGCCACCCATCCCCAGTGTTGCAAACACTCCTACATGATAACCAAAAGAAAATTCTTCTTTAAAAGATTTTCCGGTTAATTTATTAATGCTTGTACCTCCTTTAATTCCAAAAGTTAAACCCTGGGAAAAAGAAACTGAAAAAATAAATAGCATGAATACTAATGAAATAAGTTTTGTTTTCATAAAAATGTATTTAATACGC
>JADGPX010000303.1 GCA_017882215.1 Chitinophagaceae bacterium
TTTAATGCCTAATGTTTGGTACAACAAATATGAAGGCAAGCAATCAAATATTACTGGTTCTGCTAAACAGGATTACGACCTTGTTTACCGCATTACATTTTATTATGTGTTTGGCAGATAATAAATAATTATTTCTTTAAATCTTAACTAAAAACAATGAATCTAAAAATTTTGAAACTCAGAAACATGCTTATCATAAGCATCTCATTTATTGCTTTTCTTCTAACTTCCTGCGGAGGCAATAATTCATCCGGTGATGATAATACTTTATTAGGTGCCGGCAGTACATTTGTTTATCCTTTATTCTCCAAATTATTTTCAGAGTATAATAAAATTACCGGCTTACAAGTAAACTATCAATCAATCGGTTCCGGCGGGGGCATTCTTCAGTTAACAAATAAAACTGTTGACTTTGGAGATTCTGATGCGCCGCTTAATGAAGAACAAACACAAAAGATTGGAGCCCCTGTTTTGCATATTCCTATGTGTTCGGGTGCAGTTGTTTTAAGTTACAATTTGCCGGAAGTAAAAGATACATTAAAGCTCACTCCTGAATTAATCGCTAATATCTTTTTAGGGAAAATTAAAAGCTGGAACGATCCGCAGATTGGTGCAATAAATAATGCAGTTCAATTACCCAATACCCCAATAGTTATTGCACATCGTTCTGATGGCAGCGGTACTACTAATATCTTCACTACTTATCTTGCTGGTGTAAGTGCAGACTGGAACTCAAAGGTAGGAAAAGGCTCATCAATAAATTGGCCTGCAGGATTGGGCGGAAAAGGAAATGAAGGCGTAGCAGGGCTTGTAAAGCAAACACCGGGTGCTATTGGCTATATTGAATTAGCGTATGCACTTCAAAATAAAATGTCATTCGCAAAGCTTCAAAATAAAAGCGGAAATTTTATATCGCCAACTGTTGCATCTACAAGCGCAGCAGGAAATATCCAGATTCCGGCAGATGCAAAAGTTTCATTAACCAATACCGAAGCGGTTGACGGTTATCCTATCAGCGGATTTACCTGGGCACTAATTTATAAAGAACAAAAATATAATAGCCGGTCGCAAGACAGGGCTACCAAACTTGTTAAGCTTTTATGGTGGAACATTCATGAAGGACAGCAATTTTGTAACGGTCTGAATTATGCACCTCTTTCACCAACCGCTTTGTCTGTTGCAGAAACTATATTGAAATCTGCTACCTATGATGGAAAGTCAATAATGCAATAAAAAGAAAAAAGTTTAGCTCTGCAAATGAAAATTGCAGGGCTTTTATATTTTATTTATGAAAACAGTTTGGAAAACCTTTTCATACAAAAAGGTAAGAATGGAAACTGCTTTTAAGCGAACATTGCTTATTACAGCTATTGTAATGATAATAGTTGCATTAGGCATATTTCTCACTTTGTTAATTGAATCCATTCCATCTCTAAAATCATTGGGTATAAAATATTTATGGAACAGAACCTGGGATCCGGTAAGTAATGTATATGGCGCTTTACCTTTTTTAATAGGGACGCTGCTTACTTCATTTTTGGCATTGATCATTTCAATCCCATTTTCGTATGCCATTGCTATCTACCTTGGAGAATATAAAACAAAAGGTGGGTTGCATGGGTTTCTTAAAAATATTGTAGAATTAGTAGCGGCAGTGCCCTCTGTGATATATGGATTTTGGGCTTTAGTTGTATTGGTGCCTATGGTGAGAAGTCTGGAAACAAAAGTTGGAACAGCTCCCTATGGTGTTGGTATTTTCACTGCTTCGCTTGTTCTCGCTGTGATGATAATTCCTTATGCAGCATCATTGGGAAGAGAATTAATATTAATGGTTCCTTCAGCTTTAAAAGAAGGGGCATATTCATTGGGTGCCACGAGATATGAAGTTTTACGACATGTAATATTACCTTATACGAGATCAGGTCTTTTAGCGGGGCTGCTTTTATCTCTGGGAAGAGCATTGGGAGAAACAATGGCTGTAACAATGGTAATAGGCAATACAAGTATTTTACCTCATAACATTTTTTCTCCGGGCAACACAATGGCAAGCGTTATCGCCAACGAATTTACTGAAGCTGATCGTACCGTTTATTTATCAGCTCTTATTGAACTGGGCTTAGTTCTTTTTTTAGTAACAGTAGTGATAAATATTATAGGAAAGAGCATTATAAAAAGATTTTCTCACGAATAGCAATGAAAAAAAGACTACAATTCAGAATAACTTTAAGCAAAATATTTGAAGGCATAATTACCTTATTTGCTTTTCTAATTTCAGTGCCCCTGATAGCGATTATATTTTATGTTTTAAAAACAGGGCTTTCAAAAATCAATTGGAATTTTTTTACTAATATTCCAAAACCTGTTGGCGAACTGGGCGGTGGTATTGCAAATGCACTTTTAGGAAGTTTACTGATAGTGCTTATTGCAGCCATTATTGCAGTGCCTATTGGAATTTTGTGCGGAATTTATTTAAGTGAAAATAAAAAGAATAAACTTTCTTATTGGAGCAGATTAGCAGTAGATATTTTACAGGGAGTTCCATCAATAGTAATAGGTATTGTAATTTATTTTTGGTTAGTAAAACCGTTAGGTACATTCTCAGCCTTATCAGGAAGTGTTGCATTGGCAATAATGATGTTGCCCATAATTATCCGTTCTACAGAAGAAACATTAAAACTTATTCCTTCCTCATTAAAGGAGGCAGGACTTGCTTTGGGGTTACCATACCATAAGGTAATTTTGAAAATAGTTGTGCCATGTGGATTTAGCGGAATACTATCAGGTGTTATGCTTTCTGTTGCCAGGGTTGCAGGAGAAACAGCACCATTATTATTTACAGCATTCGGAAATCCTTATATAACTACAAACATTTTAAAACCTATGCAAAGCCTTCCGTTGCTCATCTTTAATTATGCAACAAGTCCTTACGATGAATGGCATGATCTTGCATGGGGAGCTTCAACAATATTGTTAATGTGGGTGTTACTATTAAATATTACT
>JADGPX010000076.1 GCA_017882215.1 Chitinophagaceae bacterium
AACCAGGTTTTATTTTCTTCCCTCCGTGAATATAATCTTGCTTATGGTGTAAGTAAAAAATTGCTGAATAGTTTGAACAAAGAAATTATTATCATGCATCCCGGACCCATTAACAGGGGAGTAGAGATTGACAGTGATGTGGCAGATTCAAATCAATCAATAATTTTGCAGCAGGTAGAAAATGGTGTGGCAATAAGAATGGCAGTGTTATATTTACTCTCAGCCCCCTCTATCTCCTACAAAAGGGGAGAAATTAGCGAAGGGGATAAATAGTATTTAGAAGAAAAACTTATTTAATTATAAACTATTAACTGTTATGAGAACATGTCTGTTTCCCGGCACTTTTGATCCTGTAACATTGGGTCATATCGATATTATAGACCGTGCATTGCCGCTATTTGATAAATTTATTATTGGTATAGGAAGAAACAGCAGCAAAGAGTCAATGTTTTCTGAAGAGAAACGGCTTTACTGGTTAAAAGAAATCTATAAAGACAATCCTAAAGTTGATGCACTTGCTTATGATGGATTGACGGTTGATTGCTGTAAAACTGTTGGAGCCAATTTTATTTTACGTGGTATACGTTACGTAAATGATTTTGAGTATGAAAAAGCTATCGCAGATATGAACCGCAGTTTAGATCATAATATTGAAACTATTTTTCTCACCTGTCTTCCGCAATTCACTTCAATTGCTTCTACACTTGTACGTGATGTTATAAGAAATGGCGGCGATGTTTCTCAATTTTTACCTAAGGAAGTAGCAGCTACACTGAATAAATCATAACGCTAATGTCTATCTGGTTCAATAAATCAATTACCCTTAATGATATAAAAGATTTTGGTAAAGAAACTATGGCTAATTATTTAGACATGCAATGGGTAGAGATTGGAGATGATTTTTTAAAACTTTCCATGCCCGTAAATGAAAAAACCAAGCAGCCTTATGGCATTTTACATGGAGGAGCTTCCTGTGCATTAGCTGAAACAATTGGTAGTGTTGCTTCTGCTTTAGTGATTGATTTAACTAAAAATATTTGTCTTGGATTAGAGATAAATGCCAATCATATACGCAGTGCAAAAGATGGAATAGTTACAGGACATTGCACACCATTACATCTTGGTAAAACAACACATGTATGGGATATAAAAATTTATGATGATAATGAAAAGCTTATTTGTATCAGCAGGCTGACTGTTGCTATTTTCCCAAAAAAATAAATTCATTTTTCTTTCATATAGCTTAATACTTCCAGGATTGTTTGGTATGTATTCGACGTATATTTTTTGAAATCAGATCGATCAATCCATTTTATATCTGTAATATCTTCTTCTGTTTGCGGCACTAATTTTTGGTCTTTACTACATCGCATTTTATACCAATGAGATTCTTTTAAAATATGTTTACCAAATTGTTTATAAGTATGATAAGTCGTCGTAATTTTTTCTCCCAATTCAATATCGGTTAATCCTGTTTCTTCTTCAACTTCTCTTACTGCACATTGCTCTAATGTTTCACCTTCATCTAATTTCCCTTTGGGCAGATCCCATTTTCCTCGTCTAAAGATCATCAGGATATCTTCATTTGCATTTAATACAACCCCGCCGGCAGCAATAATTATTGTGAAATGTTTAAAGAAAGCTTTCTTTAGTTCACTTAGATCTTTATCTAATAATATCCCTGCATGAAATTCAGGTTTGGCTATCTCATGCAATAAAGCATTAATAGCAGCTGTTGATATTTCATCAATAAATACCACATCGGGGTGATGAATATATTCATTTATTGTTTCATCAATCTTGTCACAGAGAAAAACAGGCTTATCTTCAAAATAAATTTTTATAAACATAGATTACCTTAGCGCCATGAATAATAAAAAGGCAGTTGCAGAAAAACTTTTACAAATTAATGCAATTAAGCTAAGTCTTGACAAACCATTTACATGGGCAAGTGGCTGGAAAAGTCCTATTTATTGTGATAACCGAAAGATACTTTCCTTTCCTTTTATAAGAGATTTTATTAAATCAGAAATGTGCAACGTAATTTTTGAATCTTTTGCCGAAGCAGATTTATTAGCTGGTGTTGCTACAGCAGGAATTCCCTGGGGGGCAATGGCTGCTGATCAATTAAAGCTTCCGTATATCTATGTACGGCCAAAACCCAAAGAACATGGATTAGGGAATCAAATAGAGGGCTTTTATGAAAAAGGAATGAAGGCAGTAGTAATAGAAGATCTCATTTCTACCGGAAAAAGTAGTCTGGAAGTGATAAATGTTTTAATAAAGAGCGGCTTACAAGTGCATGGATTGGTTTCTATCTTTAATTATGGCTTTAAAGAGGCTGATGAAGGCTTTAAACAAGCTAATATTACCTATAAATCCCTTACAGATTATGATACTTTAATAGCATTGGCTATTGAGAAAGGTATTGTATCAGCTAATGAGGAAAAGACCCTATTAGATTGGAGAGAAAACCCAGCTAATTGGAAAAATTTCTAAGGAATTAAAAGAGGGAAAACTTGTGTTTACCTTCATAATTTACAGGCATACTCATAAATACATTTCCTTTCCCAACTTTTATCTTCCCGGTAACTTTTACCGTTACTTCATTACCGATCATCGTATTCCAGGCATTTTTAAAGACATTCTTCATATCCATATCAAATTTAATGGGAAGAAGGAAAGTATCTCTGCGGGGAATATTTATCAAAGTATCGGAAGAGCTATGCCCCAGAAAATTATTATTGATAAAGATGTCCAAATCAGTTCTCCTTAGTTGAAGTCCGAAATTATTGGGATTGTAATATTGGAGGTCCAAGGTTACCAAGGAGGCATTAAAGCCTAATTTTTCAAAATGGAAATTTTTATAGTCCTGATACTCCAATTCCTTAGGAGAGGAGCAGCCTAAAATAATCAGGGAGAGAATGACATTAATAATTAAGGAAGCAGATTTTTTCATGTAATTAATTTTAAAAATAAGACTAATACCTTTAGTTTTGACTATTGCAAGATAAATAAAATCTGTGCTAAGAAAATTATTTTTAATATTTGTTATAAATTGCTAATAATCATCTTTTAACAGAGTATATAATAAATTTAATTTTAAAATATTTAAGACATAAAACGCTTTTATGCGTACGTTTAATTCTTATAAAATAAAAAATAATTTTTTGTATAACTCTTTATAATGTTTGTTGTTTATCAGATACTTATTTATATTTCTAAAATTTAAATTTTATATAAGAGTATACATAGTAATAAAATGTATATAATGGTTATATACTTTCATAAAAACTTAGCTATTAGAATTGAAAATATGTTTAAAGTTTTCAGGTAAAAAGATAGGGATGCCTTACGGGCATCCCTATAAAAAATTGTCAGAGGTCAGTTATAGTTTACCAGGCAAGAAGGCTGGCGGCTATTACAATTAAACCAAAAAAACCTGTAATTATTCCAATTGCTACAACAGTTTCTCCAACTTGAGTTGAATAGAATTTTTTCATAACCTACATTTTAAATTTTAAAAATGATTAAAGAAGTAGGCTTTCATAGGAATTAATGGAAACGAAAATTTTAAATCTTATTAATTCTTATGGGGGGAGGCTTGTATTTTAATAGGGATGGATATGCAAATTTAAGTAGAGAAATTTAATTATGCAAAAATATTTAACAAATCTTTTTAAGATTTAGAGATTCTTGGGGAAAGCATCCAAAGCCTTTATTTCACTCTTGTATTTATCAGGCAGTATCATAGATTTTAAAAACCAGTCAATTTTAATTTTGCGAAAGAATTTGTAAAGAATAAGGACAGATCTTAGCAATGAAAATTTTCCAAGCTTTAATAATTTATTTACTTCCTGTGGTACCACAAGTATCTGTGCTTCCAATAAGAGCTTATATCTAATCCTTCCCAAATGCTTTTTATATTGTTTGTATAAATCTATAGTATAGATGCTTTTTTCAAGATGTTTATTTAGATGGTTATTTCTCATTACCAGCCACTCATTAAAGTTCTCCGGTAATCCCTGCAAATTCATTTGTTTACCAAACCGATGAAATACATCGAATACTTCTTCCTTCTCTTTAAGTGTAAGCTTTCTTTCCAATAATTCAAACGAAGCAATGGAATAATGGATCAACATAAAAAGCACATCTCTGTAAGCCCAATCAGGTATTAATGATCCCCGGTTCCTTTCAACAGATGAATGAATGGAAGTAATTTTATCAATGGCTTTGCAGGCTGCTTCTTTTTTAGAAAAAACAATATTCCTGGCATAGGTTACAGTTGAAAATAATCTCCCTAAAGGATCAGCAGGAAGTTTGCCGGTAAAGTATAACCAGTCAACTGCTTTATTTAAAGCAAACTCCGCAGAGGCGCCTGCGAAAATAAAAAGGATAGTATCTCCTTTTCCCCAAATTTCTCTTACAACTGAACCCTTCTCTACAAAGTATTCCATACTTAAATATAAAAAATTATGGCTGGGTTTTTATAGCAGAATCTTTAAAAAAATCTTTGCTATGGCAACACAGACTTTATTCAAGCCCGGTAAACAATCCCAAAGAATAAAATTCCGGAATGGCATAAAAGTAAAGATCATAAAAACCTCAGCTTTGTTCCCCAGATAGGAAAAGATTTTAAAGGACTTTCTTTTGTATATAATATTAAATAGAAGAAGCAGTGAGAGATCAGTTAAAACCATTCGTTTCCATGAGTTGATTATTAATTCCTTCTATCAAATCATTAATATCAAACGGCTTGGAAATAAAGCTGTCTGCTAAACATTCCGATACACTTTTTTCAACGTTATGATTAGCAGAAAATAGAATTACGGAGATATGTTTTGTATCATTACTTGATTTTAATTGCTTGCAAATATTTCTGCCATCCTGTGTGCCTAATAAAACATCAAGTAATATCAAATCGGGTTTAAAAGTATCAATCTGGGTATAAATTTGCTGCCAGTTAGATATTGCCGCTACTTCAAACCCATGAGATTCCAGCACTAATTGTACTACAGTTAGTATATCAATATCATCATCAACCACTAATATTCTTTTCATAATTTTTTGGAAAACTATTTATCGACACAAGAATCAAACCATAGTTCCATTTTTTAATTTATAAGAAAAATTTTTATGTATATCGGCTAAATGATATATTTGATTACTGTTCTAATAATAAAAACCAGTTTATGAGTAAAATTGTTATTGTAGATGATTCCAGGGACCTGCTGGAAGCATTAAAATTTTTTCTTGAAGAAAAAGGGTACGAGGTAGAAACAGCCACAAGAGAACATGACCTTATATCATTAGTAAAATCATTCTCTCCCGATCTTATAATTCTTGATATATATTTACAAGGGGAAGACGGAAGAGAAATTTGTAAAGAGTTAAGAAGACACGAAGAAACCAAATATCTGTGCATTTTAATGTTTTCTGATTCTACAAAAGCACATAGCAATTATAAAGAATATGGAGCAGACGGTTATATCGAAAAACCTTTCGGTTTAAATGAAATAGTTGATAAAATTGAATCTACCCTGGAAACCTGTAAGGATTATCATCAGCGTTAATAAGAAATATGTAGTTGTAAAATGAATGATAAAATTATTTATCATTCATTTTGTTCTTTAGTTTTTTTTAGTAAATTTATACTTACGTCACCAAATAAAAAGGAGGTATTCATGCAATCTACAGATCAATCATGGACATCTTCGGTAACCAACGGTTAACCGAATTGTTCATTAAAATATCTGATACGCCCAAAGCGTAAGCCACTAAAAGTTTAGTGGCTTTTTTATTGAATAATCATCCCATAAAAAATAATTTTTTTTAGAATGGGTTACTTTTTTAAGATTCGGGTATAAATATCAAATTATAATTTTTAAAAATTAAACAAAACAAAATGAAAAAAGTAATCTTGGCATTAGCAATTGTTTCTGTAGCTTTCGTAGCTTGTAATAGCGGCGACAAAAAAGTTGATCAAACAAAGTCTAGCGATACTACAACTGTAGTTGCGAAAGACACAACTATGGTTGTTAAAGACACCACAGTTAAAACTACTACTACTATCGATACTCTGAAGAAAAAGTAATTAGTATCCGGTTGATTGCTTGTTCTGATACCGGTAAATAAAGATTTTCATATGGCAAGCAATCAATAAGCCTTCCTGTTTTCAGGAGGGCTATTTTTTTGCCATATCCATATAATCCAATACCAGGTTGGTTAATGCCTTTACGCCCAGCTTAAAACCGCTTTCATCAATATAAAAGTCCGGTGTATGATGCGAAGGTGCTGTTTTAGGATCCTGTCCCTTAGGCATTCCTCCTAAAAAGAAAAATAATCCCGGCGCTTTTTGTTGATAAAAAGAAAAATCTTCCGCTCCCGTTACCGCAGACTTTAATAATACATTCTCTGTTCCGGCTGTTTTACGTAATGAGGGTAACATTTTTTCTGTTAATGCAACGTCATTAAAAGTAACAGGATAATGAGATGTATAAGGAATTTTTACCTCTGCGGTTGCTCCATTTGCTTCTGCCGTTTTTGTAACGATTAGTTTTATCCGCTCAATAAGCATTTTTTCATCTTCTGCACTTAATGCTCTTATGGTTCCCAGCATTTCTACCTGCTCGGGTATTATATTTGAACGGTTTCCACCATGTATTGAACCTATTGTTACAACACCTGCATTTTCTGTAATATTCAGGTTACGGCTAACAATGGTTTGCAGATTATTAATGATCTGTGCAGAAACAACTATCGGGTCAATTGATGACCATGGATATGCACCATGGGCAGACCTGCCTTTAATGGTGATCTTCATATCATTTACTCCCGCCATGGTACCACCCGGACGGTAAGTGATTTTCCCAACCTCAGTCTGTGAATTAATGTGCAAGCCAAAAACCACATCAACTTTAGGATTTTCCATTACTCCTTCTTTTACCATTAGTTCTGCGCCGCCTTCTTCACCAAGAGGTGCACCTTCTTCTGCAGGCTGAAAAATAAATTTTACAGTTCCAGCTAAATCATTTTTCATTGATGATAATATTTCTGCCACACCCATCAACATAGCAATATGAGAATCATGACCGCAGGCATGCATTACGCCAACTTCCTGACCGTTATATTGTGCTTTTACTTTTGATGCAAATGGAACGGGCGTTCTTTCAACAACCGGCAAGCCGTCCATATCTGCCCGTAAAGCTATTACAGGTCCGGGTTTGCCACCTTTTAATATTCCTACAACACCGGTTTTTGCAACTCCTGTTTTTACTTCTATGCCTAACGATTGCAAATGCTTTGCAATAATACCTGCGGTTCTGTATTCATTATTTCCTAACTCAGGATGTTCATGAAAATCACGCCGCCATGCAATAACTTTCGATTCAATTTTATCAGCAGATTGGTTAGCCTTATTTCTTAATGCATCATTTTGTGCAAAAGCACATGTTGAAATTACCAGTAAGCTATGCAGAAATATTTTTTTCATTAGTGTTTATTTATAAAAATTAATAAGAAGAATAAGTCTTTAACCCGTTGCCCCGCAGTGTACACACATAATAGCCTCAGCAATGGTTGAAGTGCCGCAATCACAACAATAATTATGTCCCTTTAATGGTTCGCAGCCGCAATAATGGCACACATTCCTTGACTGGATCTGTGAGCCACATGTTCTGCAATAAGGATGTTGTTGTATCATACCTGTTTCAACAATAAATATAAATATATCCGTGGCATCAGTAAATTAAATTTAAGGATAGCTAAAAAATACCATTATTCTTTTTTGAGATGAAGAAAACCTTCCTGCTTTAATATCTGCCTTATTTTTTGTCTTACTATAAAAAAATAGCTGCATGTCTTCTCAAACTGAAAGCAGCTTTCGATGTACAAATCGGGCAACCTCTTTTCCTTTGCTTAAAGGCATATTGATAGAAGTGTAAGGTTGAAAATTATTGCAGCACTTTTTCTACACGTGTTAATTTTCCATCTTCATTACATCCTTCTATAATAACTTTCATTTTTTTAGTAATGTCATTATTAAAAAAAGATAAAAGAATGCGGCGATGGGTTTTATCAGTAATAACAAAAGGATTCCAATATAAAGTTTTGCGATAATCAGCATTGCCTGATTGATCGGCAGTGGAATAATCAGGTGAATAAAATTCTTTAACTGGTGAATAACCAGCAATGGTAACGTAGTCCAGGCCCTTCGACATTTGCGTTCCTGTAGCTCCCTTTTTAAGATAAACAGCAATTGCACCTCCGCTGCCGCCGCCAAATGCACCAAAAAAAGGAGGACTAAAAATTTTGATCATGGCAACATCGCTCATTGGTATTGACTCGATTGCTGCTGCATCAAGTGAAATTTCATTCATAAATAAAGCGGTAGGGCTTCCACGCCATGTGATAGATGGTGTACCGGAACTTACACTTATCTGCAAACCTGCAGCCCTGCCCTGCAAATAATTTAATATACTTTGTGAGGAGAGAAAAGCAGGATCATCTTCCGGAAGAAAGATCCGGCTATCTCCGCCTGAAAATAAACCGGAAGTATATTCCTCATCCATTATCTCCTGTTTTGATTTTTGCTTCGCTGTTATTACCACTTCTTTTAATATCTTCACTTTTTGCAGCTCACTTAATTGCTCTTTGTATATTTCTATATTTTTTACCAGGGTGACTGTATCCGGCTTAGTTAAACTGAATAATAAAAAACTGTCAGGCTGCAGTTGAAGAGCCCCTTTTAATAAATTATTTTTTATCTCAAAGTTTGCTCTTGATGTAAGGGATTTATTTTTATCATTATTGAACTGGTAAAAAAATCTTGCTGTGTCATAAAATAGCATATCAGGAAAAACAAATTTTCCATTCGCCAGTACCGGAGTATTCATGAATTCACGTTTTTTATTTTTTAATTCTATCACAGCATTTACTTCTTTATTTGCTAAAAGTGTTTTGTTTAAACCGCTTACCTGTCCTTCAATTGCCAGGTAATTTTCAGGATGATAAAGAATTTTAGGCCAGCTGTTTGCCAATACATTTTCCCACTTAAATCTCCGCCATCCATTCGTCATCATCACAAGATCAAGATGATCTGCAACAGAGTCTGCATCGCTCGAAAAATAGTATGCCGGTTGATGCACATAACCTTTTATATCGCTTGTCAGCAACACATTTGAAAAAATATTATCTACTTGTTGAACAGGGTCCAGATCTGCATCCGTAACGGCAACCGAAAGATTAGTGAGGATAGTATCCGGCACATCTATTTGTATTACATTTTTCTTTCTTTTACCTAAATCTTTTAAAGCAGCATTAAGATCAGTAATAAAAGAGGACGCTGATTGATTTATAAAAGTGATCCGTTCAGCAATTGGCTTTTCATCAGGAGTGAATAATGTTACCTGTACAATACCTGCGGGTAAACTATCTAATGGAATAATACCTGAAACAGAAATTGTTTTACCAAGATTAGCTTTTGCCCTGTACAAAAGCTGCTGATTCATTAGTGCTACCACGTACACAAAAGGATAGGGTAATGGACCGTTGGCAGAACGCTTAATTTTAAATTCAATTTGGTTTGAATTGTTATTTACTTCAAGCACAACACCATTTTGTTTTGCAACAGGCAACAATGTTTCATGAACAGCACCAAACAAATCTTTCCAAACTGCTTTGTACTGTTCATTGGGGTTCGGCTTAAGAATAAACCTTCCCATTCCATCATGCACACTTGAAAAGGATACAATCTTATTTCTCTTGCTGTCTATTATATCTCCGCTTACATTAATCGGCATACCAGTGCGATTTGTTGCTTTAAATGCCACTCTGGATTCCACTTGCTGAACAAGGTCTCCGCCTTCCGGAAAAAATTGTAAAAGAAATATTGGTTGTTGTGTTGTTACTGCAGGATTAGTTTTCTGTGATAAGGATATAGATTTATTAGCTGTTTGTTTTGAATTTAATATTGGAATTGCTTTTGTATATATAAATGATGAATCAAAATTCAGCATCCACTTTGTATAAGCTCTTACATATACAACAGAGGTGGGTAAATTAGACGGAAGATCAAATGCAGCAGCAGCGCTTGACATTGCAACAGGTGCGGTTTTACGCTCAAGAACTTTTCCCTTATCATCTAATAATTCTGCGTAAAGTGTTTTACTTATCAGCGATGGATAATTACCTGTAAAAAGATATGCTTTAAACCAGATAGTTTCCCCGGGATTATAAACAGCTCTGTCAAAATGTAAATACAGTTTCTCCTGTTTGTATTCTATGTTAAGTTTTGAAAGTACTGAATCAAACCGCTGTGCCTGTAAAGACAAATAACCGGGAAGTAACAGAATTAATAAATAAAGTTTCAGGATCTTGATATTTTTCATAATAGTATAAGTAAGTCAATAGTAAGTTTTAAGTTATTGAATTTGCAACAGTGTCACTTTACCATCCATAGTGGAAGCTATAATATTTTTTTTATTAATTACATTAACTGTATTCACCATCGAGTTATCAATTTTATAAGCCCATGCAATCTTTTTTTGCACAGCATCGATAGCATATACAACACCATTGCGTGTGCCGAAAAAAACATTTCCATCTTTCTCAATTAACATAGATGGTGTATGCTCATAGCCATATCCTGCATTTAGTTTCCATACCGCTTTTTGTGGTTGCCTGCCTGTAGTAAAAACCGCCAGCGTATCATTCATTGTTTTGCCATAAATATAGTTGCCATTTTGAGAGATACCAATTGATTCACGAACTGTTGATTCATTGGTTCGCCAGAGCGTTTGCCCGGTGATTGCATCTATTGCACTTAAATAACGGTCTGGTGCAACAACATAAACAATATCATCTTTTATAACTGGTATGCATGCTGCCGGCGAATAATTTCTTATAGATGATCCATTGCTCCATTTCCAGTTTAGTTTGCCTGTATTTTTATTTAATGAATATAACCAGGTGTCCCATGCTCCAAATATTACATCACTTTTATAGATAACAGGTGTGCTTACAACATGCCCGTTAAGCCCATTAAATTTCCAGATCTCTTTTCCTGTTTCCAAATCTATTGCACGAAAATTATGATCGCTTCCGCCGATGTAAACAATGTTATTTTCAATTGTTGGGCATCCAAGCACAGCAGCGCCGGTCTTTAATTTCCAGATTTCTTTGCCGTTATCATTTATGCAATATACATATCCATTTGCGCTTCCAAATACAATTTTATTTTGCCGAACAGCAGGCGATGAATAAATTGAACCTCCTGTTTTAAATGTCCATTTTTGTTTACCGTTTTTTAAAGACAATGCGGTTACAATTCCCTGT
>JADGPX010000077.1 GCA_017882215.1 Chitinophagaceae bacterium
TAAGTTTTTGTGTAACTTGTTATCAATGAAAAAATACTTATTGTTATTTTTAGTGACAGTTTTTTTTGCCTGCAATAAAAATAATAATTCACCGTCTACACCTGCTGCTTTTAATTTTTCTTCTTTAAAAGTTAATGAGGTTGTAACTAACCAGTTCAATTTAGTTAATGTAAATTTTAATCCTCTTATAAAAATTTCTTTTACTGCACCTATTGATCATTCATCAATTTCAGTAAATATTTTATTCAACCAAAATACCGGTGCAACAGTTCCTTTCAATGTTTCTTATAATAATAGCGACAGCACTTTGGTTATTCAGCCTTCATCTTCTTTATTACCTATTACAAAATATTCTGTTACTGTTTCCACAGGGTTACATTCTCAGCAAAATGCTGCTTTACAATCTGCCATCAATCTTACTTTCGTAACAGCCATTGATTCTACAGATAAATTTCCTGTTATATCAGACAATGCATTGCTTGATCTTGTGCAACAACAAACTTTCAAATACTTCTGGGATTTTGGTCATCCGGTGAGTGGGCTTGCAAGAGAAAGAAATACTTCCGGCGATATAGTTACCAGCGGTGGCTCAGGTTTTGGTATTATGGCAATTGTTACTGGCATAAATAAAAGTTTTATTACAAGAGCGCAAGGTCTTGCAAAAATGCAAACGATTGTTGGCTTCCTGAAGAATACTTCTCAAAAATTTCATGGCGCATTTCCGCATTGGCTCAATGGTACAACCGGAGCTGTAATACCATTCAGTGCAAAAGATGATGGCGCTGATCTGGTAGAAACATCTTATTTAATGCAAGGGTTACTTACGGCGAGGCAATTTTTTAATGGAACAGATGCTGCTGAAACAGCTTTACGTAATGATATTAATACTTTATGGAACGGAGTTGAATGGAGTTGGTTTCGTCAAAATAATCAGAATGTATTGTATTGGCATTGGAGCCCAAATTACAACTGGGACATGAATGTGCAGATACGTGGATGGGATGAAGCTTTGATAATTTATGTGCTGGCAGCTTCATCTGTAAATTATTCTATTCCAAAAATTGTTTACGATAATGGATGGGCATCTAACGGAGGAATTAAAAATAATAATATTTATTACGGCTATCAATTGCCTTTGGGACCTGCTCTTGGCGGACCACTTTTCTTTGAACATTATTCTTTTCTCGGCATTAATCCCAATGGATTGATTGATGCATATGCAAATTATCAAACACAAACAGTTAATCACACAAAGATCAATTATGAATATTGCAAAGCAAACCCCAAAGGATATTATGGCTACAGCAATTTGTGCTGGGGACTTACCGCAAGCGATATACAAAATGGCTACACTGCAAGTTCGCCCACTAACGATGTTGGAGTAATTGCACCAACTGCAGCATTATCTTCTTTTCCATACACTCCGACGGAATCAATGCAGGCGCTTAAATTTTTTTATTATAAACTTGGAGATAAATTGTGGGGACAATATGGTTTTAAAGATGCTTTCAGTTTGAATCAACCATGGTTTGCTGATTCATATCTTGCCATTGATGAGGGACCAATAATTGTTATGATAGAAAATTACAGAACCGGTTTCTTGTGGAATTTATTTACAAGTTGTCCGGAAGTAAAAGCAGGTATGCGTAACCTTGGATTTACTGCACCTTATCTTTAATTGTAATAAATAGATTACATGCTTCAAAGAAAATCTGCATCAATCGTTTTTTTCTTCTTCTTTTTAATAGCATGCAGCAACAACAAGCATTTAGCAAAAGATAAGCTTCAGTTTTCAAAACAGGATGAGGAATTATATACGCTGGTGCAAAAGCAAACATTTCAATACTTCTGGGATGGTGCAGAACCAACAAGCAGCATGGCACGTGAGCGCTTTCATGAAGATGATATCTATCCGCAAAATGATAAGAATGTTGTAACAAGCGGTGGGTCAGGTTTTGGTGTAATGGCAATACTTGCCGCCATCAATAGAAATTTTATTACACGTGAGCAAGGCAGAAAAAGATTAGAAAAGATTGTAAGCTTTTTGGAAAAAGCTGATCGCTTTCACGGTGCATGGCCGCACTGGATGTATGCTGAAACAGGAAAAGTAAAACCTTTCAGTAAAAAAGATGATGGAGGTGATCTGGTAGAAACTTCTTTTATGCTGCAGGGCCTGCTTTGTGTGCGGCAATATTTTAAAGATGGAAATAATGAAGAAAAAAATCTTGCTCAAAAAATTGATAAGCTTTGGAAAGAAGTAGAATTTGACTGGTATCGCAATGGTAAAAATGTTTTGTACTGGCACTGGAGTCCCACTTATAATTGGGAAATGAATTTTGCAGTTACAGGCTACAACGAATGCTTAATAATGTATGTGCTTGCTGCTTCCTCTCCCACTCATTCTATTCCCGCAGATGTGTATCATGAGGGTTGGGCTAAAAGCGGAGCTATCAAAGCCACTACAACAAAGTATGGTCATACGTTATATCTCTCTCACAATGGAGCGGCAGAATATGGTGGTCCGCTTTTCTGGGCACATTATTCTTATCTTGGTTTAGATCCACATGGATTAAAAGATGAGTATGCAGATTACTGGGAAGAAAATAAAAACCAGGCTTTAATAAATCATGACTGGTGTGTAGATAATCCAAAAAAATTTAAAGGGTACGGAAATGATAGTTGGGGACTTACTTCAAGTTATTCTATAAAAGGCTATGCAGAACATGCGCCTGGTGATAAAAAAGACGTCGGAGTAATTGCACCCACGGCTGCACTTGCTTCCATGCCCTATACACCTGAATATTCCATGCAGGCAATGCGGCATTGGTCCGCCAACCGGCGGATGAAAGATAAATTGTGGGGAATGTATGGTTTTTATGATGCATTCAGCGAAACTGATAACTGGTATCCAAAAAAATATCTTGCCATTGACCAGGGACCAATTGTTGTAATGATGGAAAATTATCGCAGCGGTTTGTTATGGAAATTATTTATGAGTTGCCCCGAAGTAAAAGCCGGCTTAAAAAAATTAGGTTTTCAAAGTCCGTGGATAAAATAAATATTTTTTTTATGGAGATAACAGTTATTCAAAATAAAATTTATGAAATAAGAGGACAGAAGATCATGTTTGATTTTGACCTTGCTGAAATATATGAAGTCGAAACAAGAGTTTTAAATCAGGCAGTAAAAAGAGCAATTGAATCAAATTTATGATACATTGGAAAATCTTTTATATGATAAACCGGATAAGACAATACATCAAAAAATGTGGGAAAATAGAGAGAGAATAGGTTTTAAATAAACAAAAAATAATTAATGAAAATAATTCTTATACAACTCTCTTTAATTCTTGTCGCAGGTATTTCAATCGCACAGCAAAGGCAAACCACGTATTGCAACCCGGTAAATATTGATTATGGTTATACACCCATCCCCAATTTCACTCAATGGGGCAAACACAGAGCCACAGCAGATCCTGTGATAGTGAAGTACAAGAATGAGTATTATTTATTCTCCACCAATCAATGGGGATATTGGTGGAGCAGTGACATGCTGAACTGGAATTTTATTTCCCGAAAATTTTTACGTCCGTGGAATGCAGGCTATGATGAATTGTGTGCACCGGCAATTGGAATAATCGGCGACACCATGATTGTTTTTGGCTCAACCTACACCAGCAATTTTACAATATGGATGAGCACAAATCCAAAAGCCAATGAATGGAAACCTTTGGTAGATTCATTTGCAATTGGTGGCTGGGATCCGGCTTTTTTTACAGATGATGATGCCCGCCTGAACGACTCAGTCGGGCAGGGAAAGTTATACATGTATAATGGCAGCAGCAACAGGTATCCTGTTTATGGAATTGAACTTAACAGGAAAACTCTGCAGCCCATTGGCACAAGAAAAGAAATGTATTTTCTTGAAGAATGGAGATACGGTTGGCAACGCTTTGGCGAATACATGGATGATACTTTCCTTGATCCTTTCATTGAAGGCTCATGGATGACGAAACACAACGGAAAATATTATTTGCAATATGGTGCTCCGGGCACTGAGTTTAGTGGCTATGCAGATGGTGTTGTTGTTGGCGATAATCCATTAGGACCTTTCACTCCACAATCATTGCCTTTCTCCTATAAGCCAGGCGGCTTTGCAAGAGGTGCCGGTCATGGCGCCACTTTCCAGGATAACTTCAATAATTGGTGGCATGTATCAACCATTTCTATTTCTGTAAAAAATAATTTTGAAAGAAGGATTGGTATCTGGCCTGCAGGTTTTGATAAGGATGATGTAATGTATATGGATGCAGCGTTTGGAGATTATCCGCATTACCTTTCAGCCCCCTCTATCTCCCCCGAAGGGAGAAGAAATAGAGAAGAAGGAAGCGCAGAAAAAAAATTATCAAACCATCAATCTTCGCTTCATTCTTCTAATTCTCCCTCCCCTTCGGGGAGGATAGGAGGGGCCGGGGGCTTTACAGGATGGATGCTTCTGAATTATAATAAACCCGTTACTGTTTCATCAACACTCGGAAGTTATTATGCAAACTTTGCTGTTGATGAAAATATAAAAACATATTGGAGTGCAAAGACTGCTGCTAAAGGTGAATGGATACAAAGCGATCTTGGAAATATTTCGACAGTGAATGCAATACAAATAAATTATGCAGATCAGGATGCGGAGTTTTTAGGAAAGTCCTTGGGAGTTTTTCATCAATATAAAATCTATGAATCTAAAGATGGAAAAGTTTGGAATGTATTAGTTGATAAAAGCAACAACAAAACTGATGTACCGCATGATTATGTTGAATTGCAACAACCTGTGCAAACAAGATTTTTAAAACTGGAAAACATTCACATGCCCACAGGCAAATTTGCCATTAGTGGATTTCGTGTGTTTGGAAATGGCAATGGACCAAAGCCTGACACAATAAAAAACTTTATTGTATTGAGAACAGAAAAAGACCCACGCAGTGCATGGATAAAATGGAGTCCGGTAGATAATGCTTTTGCCTATAATATTTACACCGGCATTGCCCCTGATAAATTGTACAATTGTATCATGGTGCATTCGGCAAATGAATATTATTTCAAAGCAATGGACAGTAAAAAGCCCTATTATTTTTGTATCGAGGCTATAAATGAAAATGGTGTATCTAAAAAAACACAGATGATAAGAGTTAACAATTAAAACGCTGTTATGAAATTAGCCGGGGTAAAAATAATAATTGCATTCTTTTTTTTATTGTTCGTTAAAAATTTAAATGCACAACAAAAAATTTCTTTTTGGGATGAGATAGAAAATTTTAAAAAAAAAGACAGCATCAAATTTCCTGCAAAGAACCAGATACTGTTTGTTGGAAGTTCTTCATTCCGGATGTGGACAGACGTGCAAAATTATTTTCCAGGTTACAAAATTATTAATCGTGGTTTTGGTGGCTCCTCATTGCCGGATGTGATACGCTACGCCGATGATATTATTTTCCCTTATCATCCTAAACAAATTGTTATCTATTGCGGTGAAAATGATCTGGCTGCTTCTGATACTGTTACAGCTCAAATGGTTTTTAACCGGTTTAAAGAATTATTTGTACTCATAAGAAAAAAATTACCTCAGGTTCCGGTAGCATTTATCTCTATAAAACCCAGTCCCAGCAGGCAAAGCCTAATGCCCAGGATGGTAGCGGCTAACAGAATGATAAAAAATTATTTAAGAAAAAATACAAGAACAGGTTTTGTAGATGTCTATCATAAAATGCTTAAAGCGGATGGCAAACCAATGGATGATATTTTTAAAGAAGATAAACTGCACATGACTTCTAAAGGATATGCTATCTGGAAAAAAGCAATTCAACCATATTTATTGAAATAAACTTATGTTCGTTTCAAAATAAAAAAATACGATTGTTAAATAAAAAATTAAATCACATGCTCAGAAATTTTTTAATCGGATTGATAATTATTTGTGTTACTCAGGTACAGGCACAAACGCAGGATACAAAATCCGATAGCTATCGGATGAAATCATACGTTGATGCATTGATGAAGAAAATGACGCTTGATGAAAAAATCGGTCAACTGAATTTGCTTACGCCTGGTGGCGCTGTTGCAACGGGTGAAGTGGTGAGCAGCGGTGTTGAATCGAAAATTAAAGCGGGCAGTGTTGGTGGTTTGTTTGGAGTGATTGGTGTTGACAAAATTAAAAAGGCACAGGAGCTTGCGGTAAATGGAAGCCGCTTGCATATTCCATTAATTTTTGGTTCGGATGTGATACATGGATACAAAACTACTTTTCCTATTCCGCTTGGTTTGTCGTGCAGTTGGGATACTGCTATGATTGAGCGCAGTGCAAGAATTGCAGCAACTGAAGCCACCGCTGATGGATTAAGCTGGGTCTTCTCTCCTATGGTTGATATAGCCCGTGATCCACGCTGGGGGCGGATCGCAGAAGGTGCAGGTGAAGATCCTTATCTGGGTTCTAAAGTTGCAAGAGCAATGGTTAAGGGTTACCAGGGAAACGATCTTTCTGCAAACAACACTTTAATGGCTTGTGTAAAACATTATGCATTGTATGGCGCTGCCGAGGCTGGTCGTGATTACAACACAACCGACATGAGCAGGATAAAAATGTATGAATATTATTTGCCACCTTACAAAGCTGCAGTGGAAGCAGGTGTTGGAAGTGTAATGAGTTCTTTTAATGAAGTGGACGCAATCCCTGCAACAGCTAATAAATTTTTAATGACCGATGTGCTGCGCAAACAATGGGGCTTTAAAGGATTTGTTGTAACTGATTATACTGCTATAAATGAAATGATAGATCATGGTATGGGTGACTTGCAAACTGTTTCTGCATTGGCATTGAAAGCGGGGATTGATATGGATATGGTGGGAGAAGGTTTTTTAACCACATTAAAAAAATCTTTAAAAGAAGGAAAAGTTACACTTCAGCAAATTGAAACTGCATGCAGAAGAATTCTGGAAGCAAAATATAAATTAGGATTGTTTGATGATCCTTATCGGTATTGCAATACAGCACGAGCATCTAAAGAAGTTTTGAGTGCTGATAAAATGCAGGCTGCCCGTGAGTTTGCGGAACATTCATTTATATTGCTAAAAAATAATAATCAAACATTACCATTAAAAAAATCGGCTACAATTGCATTGATAGGTCCTTTGGCAAATAATAAAAATAATATGTTGGGAACATGGGCAGTATCAGGCGATCCGCAATTTTCAGTTCCTGTTTTGGATGGTATAAAAAATATTGTTGGAAGCAGTGTGAATGTTTTGTATGCAAAGGGAGCAAACATTACTGACGATACTGTTCTTGCAAAAAAAATAAATGTGTTTGGAGAAAGAGTGGATATTGATAAACGTTCTCCGCAGGAATTAATTAACGAAGCAGTTAATACAGCCAACAATGCCAATGTTGTGGTCGCAGTAATTGGTGAAGCCTCTGAAATGAGTGGTGAGTCCGCAAGCCGTTCTGATATTGGTTTGCCGGAGAATCAAAAAGAATTATTGAAGGCATTGGTTAAAACGGGCAAGCCTCTGGTATTGGTTATTATGAGCGGCAGACCGCTTACATTATCATGGGAAAGTGAAATCGCCACTTCTATTTTGCAGGTTTGGTTTCCGGGACATGAAGCAGGTAATGCAATTGCAGATGTGTTATTCGGAAATTACAATCCTTCAGGAAAAACAACCATTTCTTTTCCCAGAAATGTGGGACAAATTCCCATTTACTACAATCACAAAAACACCGGTCGCCCACTTACCGGAGATGCATGGCAAAAATTTCGCTCTGATTATCTGGATGTTTCCAACACTCCGTTATATCCCTTTGGATACGGATTGAGTTATACAACTTTTTCTTATGGAGATATTATACTTAGTACAAACAATCCAAAAGGTAATCAATCAATCACAGCAACAGCAAGAGTCACCAATACAGGCAAGTATACAGGAGAAGAAGTAGTGCAGCTCTATATCAGCGATCCTGTTGCAAGTGTTACAAGATCTGTTAAAGATTTAAAAGGATTTAAGAAAATAATGTTACAACCCGGAGAAAGCAAAGAAGTATCATTCACTATTACTACAGAAGACCTTAAATTTTATAATACTGACCTTCAGCATATCTGGGAGCCTGGAGAATTTATCATACAAATTGGAACTAACTCACAAGATGTAAAATCTGCAACGATAAACTGGAGGAAATAAAAATAAAAGTTTAAATATTTTCATGCCTGTCCGGTTCAAATACACCTATACTATTATTTTACACTCTCTTCAATTATTTTAATTTCTTCCGGTGTGAGGTTGTAGAGTTTGTAAACTAACTGATCAATTTGGTTTTCTAATTGTGATGTATATGCAGAGAGACTTATTACGTTCGTGGGTGGTTGATGTGTGGCAGGAATTGAAAATTAATTTATCTAAATTTTTTAATCAATATTCCTTATTGGTATCAATTTCATATCAGGTAATTCTAATGCAATTAAATTACCAAAGCCGGATTTATGATTATAAACACAACCACCATCAATATTCACTTTATTAGGGTTTAATTGTTTACAAAGACTTTCAAAAGGAATGGGAGTATGACCATGGATTAATATCCTATTGTTGATTTTTGCTTTATCAAAATATTCATCTCTTATCCAAAGCATTGCTTCTTTGTCTGTAAATGGGTTTTCTATTTTAAAGTTTAAACCTGCATGAACAAAAATATATTTATTGGTTGCAATAAAAAACTTTGTTCGCTTTAAAAATGTAAGGTACTTACGTGATAATTCGTTAACTGATGAAATACCAAAATTCTTTAATGTTACTCCTCCTCCGTTTTTTAACCAGTGATTTAATCTTTGCTCATCAATTGTTGAATCCAACATCATTTGTTCGTGGTTGCCTCTTAATGTATGAATGTGATAACCTTTAATCCGAAGATTAATAATAAAATCAATAACACCTTTGCTATCATTCCCTCTGTCAACATAATCACCAATACAATAAATTTTATCTGATTTTTGAATATCTATTATTTCTAATAAAAGTTTTTTAAATGTATTACAGCAACCATGTATATCGCCTATTACAAATATTCTGAGCATTATAATAACTTGGTTTTATCTGTAGTAATAGTATATTCAACGTTCCCTATTTTTAATTTATTTAAACCCAAAATAGGTGCTTTATCTGTTTTATATCCTGATTGAATAGTTATTACCATGTTTTGTTGTTTACGACCTTGGAAATGCAAGCGTCGGTCACTCCGTACATTAGCGATAATTGATATTGAGATGCTTCGCCCTTAGCGTAAGCCTTTCGTATGTGATTTACCTTCCTTTGAGTTAACTTGGCGTTGCCGTTTTTATCTCCTGTGAGATAGGATTGATGATTACCGGTATTGCCATTCTTACATGCTTCCTGGTGAGTCTGCCATTTCAAATTAGAAGCATCACAATTGGTCTTATCACCGTCCTTAAAGCCGACTCTATTTTTGCGCTTGTCCTTGTTCTTAAGAAATATTAGTGCAACCAATCTTTGAACTTGCTTGTTGTGATTTTTCTTTTCTTTGAATAATCCAACGTATGGATATCCAAGCGGAGTGTAAAATCTCTTTATTTTCCTGTTGCGCTTTATGTTGAAGAGCATGCCGCTCCTAGACACTGCATAATTTTTAAAACCTGGAATGATTTTTAAAGAATTTGGAATTAAAACTTTTTTTTCTTTCATTTTAATTTGATGCTAAACTAAATTGTTTTAAAAATAAACGTAAATCAGCATAAATTATGGAAAACAAAACCTGTAGAAAAATATGCTGTATAACAAAAAGTTCTGTAATTTACGAGTTAGAGGGAATTTCATAGAAGACAGCAAGAATACAATAATATAATGACAGTCTGCTCCATTTCATCAAAGCTATTGAATTCTTTTAAAGTTATATTTTCGCCATTGTTAGTGTTCTGTGTATTGGTTTTGTGCGATGCTCACCAACAATTGTATTATGCCACCAATTTTTGCTTCGGTTGGTGACAGCGAAAAAATAATAAAAGAGCCTTATAAATGTTTTGCCGCTGGTCGGAGACACAGGCGGCGGCGCTCAAAAATTCATTGTTTGGATTCTCTACAAAACCATTTCCAGACAACTACTCATTATTTCAACCATCTTTATATTCATGTGCTCATCTTTAACAGCAATCCGTATGGCTCCATTTCCCAAAGTTTTTCCCATTCCTGAAACATCCCTGATATACAGATGTAAACTTTTACAACTTTCAACAAAATCCTTAGGATCTAATGCTTCAGGTAAATAAAATAATATAAAATTGGCGATCCCAGGAATTATTTCTTTTATCCCTACTTCAAGTAAAGATTGTTTTAAATTCTCCCGCAGCATATGCGTCATTGTATACTTTTCTTTGTAATATTCTTCATCTTTCAAGGCGGTTATTGCCGCCAATTGAGAAGGTAAACTTACCGCCCATGGAGGAGTCAATGATTTAAGTTGTTCTATCAGATGTGGTGAGCTACATAGATATGCAACCCTTGCCCCACTTAATGCATATACCTTGCTCATCGATTTACAAACTATTATATTTTCGGATTGTGAAGCGAAGAATTCCAAAGATTGTGAACTCCCTGCATATTCAATATAGGTTTCATCTACCCATACCATTGTTGAATTAGGGATTTCTAATAACATATTTTCCAACTTTTTTTTTGGGATATGAACCCCTGTAGGGCTGTTTGGATTAACGATGATTATCATATCATACCCAGTCTTAATTTCTTTAAGCAAACTATTTGTATTAACCACAAACCCTTCTTTTCTTTTTAAATTATGTCGATGAACCTGACAATGAATTATTTTTTCAAGAACGTGAAAATATTCACCATAACAGGGATCCAGAATTAAAACCTTGGATTTTGGATTTAGCCAATGTCTCATCGCCAGGAATATTAGATCGGATGATCCCGCGCCTGGTAAAATGCAATTTTCGTCAACATATCTATGTTTAGAAATGGCTTTAATTAAGCCCGTGCTATGGGTCGGAGGAGAAGTTTGTAATAACCATGGTAATTGACATTTTATGGCTTCAACAACTTTAGGCGATGGAGGAAACCATGCATCTAATACATCAGCATTAATTATTATTTTATTTTTATCTATTGTTTGTAAATCTTCTCCTATAGCTTCGAAGAATGAGCCACCGTGGTAACATGTTGATGGTTTGAAAAAACTGAAAGGCAGGTTCCAAACTATTTTTGATTTAATTTCTTTTAATAAATTGGTTTTTTCATTAA
>JADGPX010000304.1 GCA_017882215.1 Chitinophagaceae bacterium
TGCCATTTGCATTTTTTAAGTAATTACGGCATCTTTACTTATACACCTGTTTTAAAATATGCTGCTGATTTATTTACCAGATATTACTTCAAGAACGAAGTACGTTTTCGAATTAATATTTAAGAATGAATTAGGTTTAGAATATCATGTAACAACGGATATTAAGGTATTTGAAGCATTTGAGCAGGGAAAGATCAATTATAAAGATGCGGGCACATATAAAGAAGTTTTTGGTGCTACCAACACTTTAAAGCAGCAATAAAACAATTATTTGATGAGCCTTTTAAAGCAAACGTAATTGAAAAGAGAGATCAATTATTAATAAAAGAATTTGATAATAAAACCAATGCCAGGCAGTTTATGCAATGGATACACTAGCATTGTCATACACTTTACCTCTTTCGGTTTTAATGGTTCGTGCAGGAAATTTTGTTACCACCATATAATCATGCGATGCCATTACAACTGCTGTTCCATAATCACGGCTGATATGAAATAACAACTGCATAATTTCATCAGACGTTTCGGGGTCCAGATTACCCGTTGGCTCATCTGCCAGAATTAATTTAGGAGAATTTAATAAAGCTCTTGCTATATCCACTCTTTGCTGCTCACCACCACTTAGCTTAAAAGGCAATTTAAATCCTTTGGTTTTTAATCCTACTTTATCAAGCACATCAGCAATTTTTTCATCCATTAATTTTTCATCTTTCCATCCGGTGGCTTTTAAAACAAATTTAAAATTGTTATTTACATCTCTGTCTGTCAGCAACTGAAAATCCTGGAAAACCACGCCAAGATTGCGGCGCAGGTAAGGCACTTTTTTCCAATCCATTTTTTTCAGATCATATCCCACAACTTTTCCCTCACCTTCTCTTAATTCAAGATCTCCATATAAAGTTTTCAGCAGACTTGATTTTCCTGTACCCGTTTTGCCAACTAAATAAACAAACTCACCTTTATTTACACTAATGTTTACATCAGAAAGTATCAGTGAATCTCCCTGGTAAATTTTTACATTTTTTAATTCTACAATTGGTTCGGCCATATCAATTAATAGTTAGATGCTGCAAATGTAAAATTATAATGCCATTCGGTTTTATTAAAGTAATAAACCTCTGTTAATAAATTATTTTTGATTAAACTAAAAAAATAGTTGTAAAACTAAAAAATTAGTTATAGGTTTGTTTTTTTAAAAGAAAAGACTTTAAAAAATGAAGACTTTAACCAAAGCAGAAGAACTAATAATGCAAACAATATGGAAGCTTGATAAGGCTTTCCTGCGTGAGATAATTGATGAATTACCAAATCCCAAACCTCATCAAAATACTGTAGCTACTATTTTAAAAATATTAGTTGAGAAAGAATTTGTAGCAGTTACAGTTTTTGGAAGAACGCATCAATATTATCCATTGGTTAGTAAGAATGCATACTCAAAGGGTTCAATTAAAAGCCTGGTAAAAGGGTATTTTGAAGGATCATTCAGCAATGCTGTTTCTTTTATGATTAAAGAAAATAATTTAAGCATAGAAGAACTGGAACTTTTATTAAAACAATTAAGGAAGAATAAATAATGCTTAACAACTAAAATAATTTTATGCTAACATTCGCATACTATCTTTTAAAAATAATAATCTGTTCCGGTATTTTATATGGCTATTATCTTATTGCCCTGCGTGATAAAATTTTTCATAAATGGAACAGATTTTATTTATTGGCGGCAGTTGTATTATCATTGGCAGCACCGCTAATAAAAATTAATATTTGGCAAAAATCTGATGAGCCTAAAACACAGGTTATTCATTTTTTACAGGTAGTTAATTCAAATGATGAGATTGTTTATGAGTACACAAAAAATAATAGTTACTTTAAGATGAATGCGTCAGATTTAGCGGCATTCATTTATGTTATTACCTCTGGTTTTCTTTTAGCATTTCTTATTCAGACATTATATAAAATAAACAGGCTTAAAAATAAATATCAGCAAACTGTTTTAGCAGGAATCAACTTTATAAATACTGATGCCAATGGCACACCGTTTTCTTTTTTTAATAATATTTTTTGGAATGATAAGATCGATATAAACACTGCAACGGGTAAACAAATTTTTCAGCACGAAGTTGCGCATGTGCAGGAAAAACATAGCTATGATAAAGTCTTTATAAATATTATTCTGATATTTTTTTGGATCAATCCTTTCTTCTGGCTTATACGCAAAGAATTAAATATTATTCATGAATTTATTGCAGATAAAAAAGCTTTGGAAGACAGCGATACAGCAGCTTTTGCAGCTATGATATTACAGGCAACTTATCCACAACAACAATTTACTATCACCAATAACTTTTTTTATTCACCTTTAAAAAGAAGATTACTCATGCTCACCAAAAACAAAAATCCGAAAATAAGTTATGCAAGCCGCTTGCTGGTATTGCCCTTAGCTGCTTTGGTGTTTTTTGCTTTTACATTAAAGATGAAAACAATCAATTCAACCTATCATTACTCTGGCAAAAAAATTACAGTTGTAATTGACGCAGGTCATGGAGGAGACGATAAGGGAATTTCTGCAAATAACATTTATGAAAAAGATTTGGCACTTTCTATTGCAAAAGAAATTAAAGAATTAAATAAAAATGACAAAATCAATATTATTTTATCAAGAGAAACAGATAAAAATATAAGTGTAAAAGAAAGGGCATTATTTTCAGAAGCAAATAATGATGATCTTTTTGTATCCATTCATGTGGATGGCGAGGTGAATAAAAATACCCATAGCGGACTTGGTGTCCTGATCCCTATGGATAACAACGCTTATTTAAAAGAGAGCAAATTACTTGGTACCGATATTCTTGAATCTTTTAGAACCAATTACCAGTTGCAGATACCTAATGATTTAAAACAACCCAATAAGGGAGTATGGATATTAAATGCTAATCAATGCCCTGCCGTTTTAATTGAAACCGGGTTTCTTACTACGCAAAAA
>JADGPX010000305.1 GCA_017882215.1 Chitinophagaceae bacterium
ATGCTTTTTAAAATTGTTATGAGAAAAATTACAACGATTCCCTCTTTACTTTCTCATCATTTGTTTTTTTTAATCACTCACACAAAAAATATTTTATGAATGCAATTAAACGTCTATTCTCATTTCTAACATGTTTTCTTTTTTGTTTGTCTTCTTTTGCTCAGGATAAAACTATTACAGGAAATGTATCAGCATCAGAAAATAATACTCCTCTTGTAGGTGTTACTATTACTGTAAAAGGGGCTAATAGAACAACGCTTACAGACGAGTCTGGTAATTTTTCTATTTCTGCAAGATCAGGACAAACACTACAACTCTCCTATGTTGGTTATGCGAACAAAGAAGTTACGGTAGGAAATGAAAATTCGCTCTCAGTTTCATTAAGTGTAAGTGGTGCAAATACGCTCCAGGATGTAGTACTAGTGGGATATGGCACACAGAAAAAAGCCAATTTAACCGGTGCTGTTACCACAGTAGATGTAACAAAAGCTTTTGGAAGCAAACCCTTAAATGATCCTACTAAAGCATTGCAGGGACTAGTTCCTGGCCTAACAATTTTGTATGGTAATGGAGGATTAACGGCTGGTGCTGCCGTTAATATTAGGGGAGTTGGGTCAATCAATGGTTCGGGCAGACCGCTTATTTTAGTAGACAATGTTCAAACAGATGATCTTTCAATCATTAACCCTAATGATATTGAAAGTATTTCAGTTTTAAAGGATGCAGCATCTTCATCAATATATGGAGCCAGGGCGGCATTTGGTGTTATTTTAATTAAAACAAAAAGTGGAAGAAAAAATCAAAAAGCTACAGTTAGTTATAATAATTATTTCTCGTGGAATACTCCTACAGTCCTTCCGGATTTTGCAGATCCTGTACCTGAATTAGATGCATTAAATGCCGCAGGTATAAGGGCAGGCACCTCTTCGCCTGAAACCTTTGGAATGAATTTAGTGAAATTGAGAGCAGGCATTTTAAACTGGGAACAAAATTATGCTGGCACTAATACGGGAACAGAAATGATAAAAGGACAAGATTGGAATATTGATCCGGTTGATGGTAAAACATATTTTTTCAAGGTTTGGGACCCCAAAAAAGAATTGCTTAATAAATATTCTGTCTCACAACAACATAACATTAGTGTACAGGGAGGTAGTGAAAGTTTATCTTATTATTTATCCGGCGGATACAGTTCGGATGGCGGTATTATTAAAATGAACCCTGATGGTGTAGATAAATATAATTTCACATTAGCACTTAACTCTACTGTTAATAAATGGCTCGACCTCAGCGCAAAAACCTTGGTTAGAAATTTCACATACAATTATCCATTTCAATACCAGGATTATTGGTATTATTTCTGGCGATGGGGATCCTACTTTCCTTATGGCACTTACCAGGGAAAATATTTTCGTGTTAACTCGGCTTATTTAGATGCTGCAAGCAAAGCAAATCTTACAGATAATTACCAGAGAGTAGATATAGGTGCTACTATAAAAATAAATCAGCACTTTAATATACGTGCGGACTATACAATTGGCAGAGATAATATGTTACGTCATGAATCAGGAGGGCCGGTTACTGCATGGGATTTTTGGGCTGCCGGCGCTTTAAGTCTTTCTAATATAGCTTCATCTTCATTTGATAGGGTTGATTATACAACAGGAAGGCTATTAGTAAATACTTTTAACGCTTATGGCACATATCAAAATACATTCTCTAATGCCCACAATATAAAAATTATTGCAGGTATAAATTCAGAACAGGATGAGAACATTAACTTCCTTACCAGGAAAACAGGATTATTGGATCCGAGCCAGGCTGAGCTGGGATTAACATACGGTACGGCAACTGCATCAGCCAGCGGCTCTAACGTTCCGATAGGATGGAGTACTGCAGGACATGGCAAACAGGCATTCGCAGGTTATTTCGGAAGAATAAATTATGATTATAAAGGAAAGTATTTATTGGAACTGAATGGACGCTATGATGGTTCATCAGCTTTTTCGCCTTTAGATCGTTGGGCATTTTTTCCATCTGCTTCAGTTGGATATCGCATAAGCGAAGAAAATTTTATGCAATCAACAAAAAAGATTTTATCTGATCTTAAAATACGTGCTTCTTACGGGACCTTAGGCAACCAGGATGTAGGAGGTAATTATTATTTGCGTACAATGAATGGTGGACAGGCATCTTGGCTTGATAATACAGGAAGTTATGCTCAATATATTGGGCAACCCATAGCTGTTGCCAATGCGCTTCAATGGGAAAAAATATCTACCCTTGATTTTGGAGTGGATATGCGTTTGCTTAAAAACCATATCGGTGTTACGTTCGACTGGTACGAACGTAATACGGAAGGCATGATTCAATCAACAAGTGCACCATCTACTTTTGGTATAGGAGGTCCTAAGATTAATGCAGGGAATTTCCGTAACCGCGGTTATGAGCTTACTATTGATGGCAATTATTCAGTTAATAAAAATCTTCAACTATACGCTTCTGCAGGCTTATTTGATGGCAAAACAGTATTTACAAAATGGAATAATCCGAATCAATCCATATCAACAGCATTTAATTATGAAGGCAAAACTTATGGAGAAATCTGGGGGTTTGAAACTGATGGATTTTTTGCTGATGCAGCAGATGTAGCAAAATCTGCAAGTCAAAAAACATTGCAAGGCGGAAATTTTGTGTATGGTCCGGGTGATATCAAATACAAAGATCTGAATGGTGATGGTGTAATTAATGGTGGTAAAATGACCTTAAGTGATCACGGAGATTTAAAAGTTATTGGAAATACACAACCGCGTTATCAATACAATGCAAGATTGGGTGGAAGCTGGAAAGGATTTGATGTAGATGTTTTCATTCAAGGTGTAGGTAAGCGCCAATTTTGGGCTGTTGGACAAAACATATTACCATTGTGGCAAAGCACAGATATTTTATTCGCTAACCAATTGGATTATTGGA
>JADGPX010000306.1 GCA_017882215.1 Chitinophagaceae bacterium
TTCATTAAGCAAAAAGTGAAACTTGCCTGCTTTACACAATAAAAATAAGTATAGATGACAGTAAACATTTCTATAATTTCAGTAATTATCTGTTTCTGCACTATATTGCCTGCTTATCATTATGCATTTCCCAAAAAACCTTATAGCGGAAGAATTAAGAACTTTTGAAAAAAAGTTTGAAGAAGCAGTTAAAAGCCAAACCTCTTTACTTGACCGCATAATGAAATATATTATTAAGCGAAAAGGCAAACAATTAAGACCCATGTTTGTTTTTTTAAGTGCTAAACTTCATGGCCCCGTAAATGAATCTACTTACCGGGCAGCCGCATTGGTAGAATTATTACATACGGCTACTTTAGTGCATGATGATGTTGTAGATGAATCACTGGAAAGAAGAGGCTTTTTTTCAATAAATGCGTTATGGAAAAATAAAATTGCAGTATTGGTTGGCGATTATCTTCTTTCAAAGGGATTGTTGCTTGCAACCGAAGCAGGAGATTTTAAACACCTCCATATTTTATCAGATGCTGTTAAACAAATGAGCGAAGGCGAATTGCTGCAAATTGAAAAAGCAAGAAAATTAAATCTCAAAGAAGATATATATTTTGAGATTATAAGAAGTAAAACCGCATCACTGCTTTCTTCGGCATGTTGTGTTGGGGCATGGAGTACAAGTAAAGATGAAACTATTGCTGAAAAAATGAAACTTTTTGGTGAAAAAGTAGGGATTGCCTTCCAGATAAAAGATGATCTGTTTGATTATGGAAATGAAAATATTGGTAAGCCAACAGGCAATGATATTAAAGAAAAAAAATTAACGCTTCCATTAATTTTTACATTGAATAATGTAGAAGCTTCAAAAAAACGAGAGATAATTTATATTATCAAAAACCAAAATAAAAATCCAAAAAAAATAAAAATAGTTTTAGATGCAGTAACAAATGCCGGTGGAATAACTTATGCAACTAAAAAGATGAATGAATACAGAGATGAGGCATTATCTATTTTATATCAATTTCCTGAAAGCGACATCCGCAAAGGTTTGGAAGAATTAGTAAGGTATACAACAGACAGAAAATATTAAATACAGTGCAAAAAAGATGGAACATATTAAAAGCAGATGAAGAAAAAGTTGAGGCGTTACAACGATCCCTCACCATTAGTAAAGTATTATGCAAAATACTTGTGCAACGAGGTATCGATACATTCGATAAAGCCAAAAACTATTTTCGTCCGCAGTTATCTCATTTGCATGATCCGTTTCTTATGAAAGACATGGACAAAGCGGTTGATAGAATTTTATCAGCAATAAAAGAAAATGAAAAAATTCTTGTCTTTGGAGATTATGATGTTGATGGCACCACTTCTGTTGCCTGTATGTATAAGTTCCTTAAAAAAAAATTACAACCACAAAATATTGAATTCTACATTCCTCACAGATACAGGGAAGGATACGGTATAAGTAAGATGGGTATTGACTTTGCTAAAGAAAATAATTTCATGCTTATCATCTCACTTGATTGCGGAATTAAATCAATTGATCTTATTGCTTATGCTAAAACTTTAGGTCTTGACTTTATAGTTTGCGATCACCATTTACCTGATGATGAATTACCACCTGCAATTGCAATTTTAAACCCAAAACAAAAAGATTGCAACTATCCTTATAAAGAATTATGTGGTTGCGGAGTTGGCTTTAAACTTATCACTGCGCTTTCACAACGCCTGAATATTCCTGAAAATGAATATCTCTCTTACCTGGATCTTGTTGCAACAGCAATTGCAGCTGATATTGTACCGCTAACAGGAGAAAACCGTGCGCTAGCTTTTTATGGCTTAAAAAAAATAAATGAAAATCCTTGCGCTGGTATAAAAGCTTTGATGCAGCTAAGCGGCGTTAAAACAAAATTCAGTATAAACAATGTTGTTTTTATAATTGCTCCAAGAGTAAATGCTGCGGGCAGAATGGATGACGCAAGAAAAGCGGTATTAATGTTTGTTGAAGATGATTTTAATAATGCCCTGGAATATGCAGAAATGCTTCATAGTGATAATATTGACAGAAAAGATGCTGACAGCACAATTACGGAAGAAGCATTATCCATAATTGATGGTGATGAAATTCTAATGAAAAGAAAATCAACAGTTCTATTTAGATCACATTGGCATAAAGGTGTTGTAGGAATTGTTGCCTCAAGATTAATAGAAAAATATTATCGTCCTACAGTTGTATTAACACAAAGCGGCGAGGTGGTTTCGGGCAGCGCAAGAAGTGTTACAGGCTTTAATTTATATGAAGCCATCCATGCATGCCGTGAGCATCTGATTGGCTATGGCGGACACTTTGCGGCTGCAGGTTTAACTATGCTTCCTGGCAGTGTAGAAGCCTTCAGCAATAAATTTGAGGAGATAGTTGAATCTATTATCGAGCCTCATTTATTGATACCTGAAATAATAATTGATGCCGAAATAAATTTTAAAAATCTTACCAAAGGATTTTACAATATTATCACTCAAATGGAACCTTTTGGTCCGGAAAATATGCGACCTGTTTTTATCACTAAAAATGTTGTTGATACTTCATGGTCAAAGATTGTAAAGGAACAACATGTCAGATTCATCGTAAAACAGGATAATATTATTTTCACAGGAATAGGATTCAACATGGCAGATAAATTTTATTTACTGCAAATGAATAAACCACTCGATATAGTTTATACTTTGGATGAAAATGAATGGAATGGAGAAAAACATTTGCAACTTAAAGTGATTGATATAAGATTAACAGAAATGCAATCAGCTTAATAAAATTTGATGAAATATTTTTACTACCTGAGATTATTTTTTTTCATCTCTTTTAACTGGAATATAAAATTGGCATGGTTCACTGTTTACCATGAAATAAGAGGAGAAAAAAAATACAACATCAACACCAGTAAAATAGAAGATGTAAAAAAGCTTTCAATCAAAGG
>JADGPX010000307.1 GCA_017882215.1 Chitinophagaceae bacterium
TTAATATTTGTTCCGCTGTTTGATTATTTGCGAAGACGGGGTAAGGAACCTACAACAGCAGCCAAATTTGGAATGGCTTCCTTTATTGCAGGATTGTCAGCATTAGTTATGGTTTTTGCAATCATGTCTGTTCCTTCAATTTATGGATATAAAACATCTCCCGGTTGGTTATGGGGAACATATTTTGTGTTTACGATCAGCGAAATATTTTTAAGCCCTATTGGTTTATCACTTGTGTCAAAGCTGGCACCGGCAAGGCTTACAGCGTTAATGATGGGAGGTTGGTTTTTATCTACTTCTATCGGAGGAAAGATTGCCGGAGTTATGACCAGTTTTTGGGATGACTTTACTGATAAAAAAATATTCTTTCTCATTTTAGTTGTTGCTGCATTTATTGGTGGCATTTTAATTTTTAGCAGACTAAGATCGCTTAATCAAATTGTAAAAGATAAAATAGGATCAGCATAAAAAAATATATGAATTATTGAGGCGATGTTTTTTGCATCGCCTTTTTTTTATTTCTTATTTTTATTGTCAACCAAAGCATAGCATATGTCAGAGACAAAATCTTTTCAGCCATTTGTTTCTCCTGAAACAAACATGAAGGAGTTTACCCTAAAAGCAATTGTAACGGGTTGCATAATGGGTTGCTTATTTGGTGCTGCCAATGTATATCTTGCTTTAAAGGCGGGGCTTACAGTTAGCGCTTCCATACCAATTGCAGTTATAGCAATTACTATTGGAAGAAGATTTTTAAGAACGACCATTCTTGAGAATAATATTATTCAAACTACAGGCTCGGCGAGTGAAAGCATTGCATCCGGCGTTGCATTTACCTTACCTGGTTTTTTATTTCTTTCAAACATAAACGGGCAAAGTGTTGGTGCCGGTTTTTTTAATTATATAACCATATTAATTCTTGCAATTTTTGGAGGCTTGCTCGGAACATTGATGATGATCCCCCTTCGCCGTTCTCTTATTGTAAAAGAACATGGTGTTCTGCCATACCCTGAAGGCACTGCATGTGCATCTGTTTTAAAGGCGGGAGAAAAAGGAGGAGATATTGCAAAGGTCGCATTCTTTGGTGTTGGTATTTCAATGTTGTATGCTTTTCTTCAAAGGATATTACATGTGATCTCTGAGGTTCCGGAATTCACGACAAAGCTTACCAATAAATATTTTCCTTCTGCAAAGATCAGCGGAGAAATTACACCTGAGTATTTAGGTGTTGGATATATTATAGGCCCACGGATAGCGGGTGCATTAGTTGCAGGCGGCGTATTAAGCTGGCTCGTTCTTAATCCTTTACTTTCTACATTAATTCATGATCAAACCATAATTGCTACACAACTGGTAAAGCTGGGATATTTGAAAGATATAAATACTGCAGGCGGTCCGGGTGGATGGAATCCTGTTACGCATTTATTTGGCGATACTTCTTCTGCGCTTTACCGTGCATACATAAGACAGGTAGGTGCAGGTGCCGTGGCTGCCGGCGGTTTTATTACATTGATGAAAACAATACCAACCATCATTTCATCATTCAAAGAAAGTATCGGATCTATAAAAGACCGCAAAGAAGGAAAATCTACTTTGCGAACAGAAAAAGACCTTAGTTTAAAAATTGTTTTATTTGGAAGCCTTGCATTGATTTTGCTAATGGCATTTATACCAATGATACCAGGAGATTCTATCGGTAGCAAATTATTGCTCGGCGTTTTGGTTGTGATATTCGGCGCTTTCTTCGTAACAGTTTCTTCACGCATTGTGGGTATCATTGGTTCAAGCAATAATCCTATAAGCGGCATGACGATAGCAACTGTTATGAGTACTTGTTTGGTTTTTATTGGTATAGGATGGAGCGGAAAAGTTTTTGAACCCATGGTGCTTGTTGTGGGAGGAATGATCTGCATCGCTGCAGCAAATGCAGGAGCAACTTCTCAGGATCTAAAGACAGGTTATCTTGTTGGGGCAACTCCAAGAAGTCAGCAGATCGCTTTGTTCATCGGCGCAATTGTTTCTTCTTTAGTAATTGGAATAACCATAAAAATTCTTGATCAACCAACAACTGAAATGGTGCAGCAAGGGTTTACACATGCTATCGGAACAAATAAATTTCCTGCACCGCAGGCAACTTTAATGGCAACATTGATAAAAGGGATTTTATCATTTAATCTTGATTGGCAATTTGTATTTGTTGGTGTAGCATTGGCTGTAGTTATGGAATTATGCGGCGTTAATTCTTTAAGCTTTGCAGTAGGAGCCTATCTTCCGCTGAGTACTACTCTGCCTATTTTTGCAGGTGGTGCAGTAAGGGGCGTTGTTGACTGGAGAAAAAAACGCAAAGGAGAAATTGTAACTGAAGATGATCTTGGCAAAGGAAATTTATTTGCTACAGGCTTAGTTGCAGGTGGTGCTTTAGCCGGTGTTATTGTTGCATTGTTAATTGCGGGCAGCGAGAACATTGCAAAGAAATTAGAACTGGCAAATCTTCAGAATTTTTTAAGTGGAATATTTGGAGAAGGATGGTACCAGGTGATTGGCGTATTATTTTTTGCAGCGATGGCTTTTATGCTATACCGGATTGCAATGAAAAAAAATAAATTTGAAGCAATAGAGCCGGATATGGAAAAGGGACTCAGATGATAATTTTTTATTGATAAATTCTTCTCCAAAATATTTATGTAACACCTCTGGCAGTTATTATTTTTTTAAAGTGCAGCAACCGGCAATTAATTATACTGATGTTGATATACGTATAATTTATATTTATACGTATCTTTATTAAAATTAGAATTTATGAAAACTAAACTCACTTTAAGTATTGACGAGGAGAAAGTAAAAAAAATAAAGAGATATGCAAGACAAAAAGAAACCAGTATATCTAATATAGTGGAAGAACATTTTGAAAAACTTATTTCCAAGCCATCAACAAAAAAGCTG
>JADGPX010000308.1 GCA_017882215.1 Chitinophagaceae bacterium
AAGTATAGAGCACCAATATTTTCCATTGAAATTAGAAGGGTATGAAATTGTTTTGATCAATACAAAAGTGCATCATTCACTGGCGTCATCAGAGTATAACGTAAGAAGAAAGCAATGTGAAGAAGGATTAGAGATATTAAAAAAAGAAAAAGGAATTAATTCGTTCAGAGATATAAAAATTCCTGAAGAACTATTGCCTTTCAAAGATAAAATGGCAGACAAAGTTTATGATCGTTGTAAATATGTTGTGGAAGAAATTATAAGAACTCAGCAAGCTGCCAAACTTCTGCAACAAAATAATTTAATTGAGTTTGGAAAATTAATGTTTGAAACGCATGATGGCTTAAGCAAACTGTATGAAGTGAGTTGTAAGGAACTTGATTTTCTTGTTGAAAAAGCCAGGGAAAATAAAGATGTAATCGGAGCAAGAATGATGGGTGGCGGTTTTGGAGGCTGCACCATCAATATTATAAAAAAAGAAAGCGTAAAAGATTTCTTATCAGAAACAACTATTGCTTATCAAAAAAAATTTCAGATAGACCCTGAAATAATTGAGGTTGGAATTGAGAATGGGACGAGAGAAATAATTTAGAATCAGGCTACAATTTTTTTACCTGATAAATGAGAATCATCATTATAAACTGTTCTCTTTATTTCATCTTTCAAAAATCCTTTAAGGCTTAGGTCTTCATCTAACAAATTCCAATGTACCCCTACACCGTTGGAAATTAATTCATAAGAGTTAAGCTGTGCCTGGGATGCATTTTTTAATGCAGGATATTTAGAAATAGATTGGCGTAATATTGCTTTTGTGTTTAAAATTATCAGCATCAGGTCAAGCTCTTTGTGAATATCAATTGCCTGTATCCTAAGACCTTCTTCAAAAATTATTCTTTCAATCGAATCAAAATTATTTTGTGAAGTGTTCATTTATTCGTTTTAAAAAAAATTCAGGCTATTTGTAATTGACGTTTCCCTTCTTTTAATTCAACCCGAATCATCACTTTTGCATCCAAAACATTCAGCACATTCATCAGCGTATCAATCCTCATAGATTTTATATTGTTTTCCATTTTGGAAATATTGCTCTTATTGATACCAAGCTTTTTTGCCAGTTCATCCTGAGTAAGATTTTGTTTTTGTCTTGCCTGGCGAATAAGATCGCCAATTATTTCTTCGTTTAGTTTAGCCTCGTAGAATTCTCTCTTAGATGTGCCCTTTTTCCCAAAATTTTTATCTTCAAATTGAGTGAAGGCAATTGTTTTTATTTTTTTTGGATTGGCTTTAATCGTTGTTTTCATATTTTTTTACCAGTGTTTTAAAAGGTGGCACTCCTTTTTAATAAATCAAGAAGAAAAATATTCTTTCTTAAATCGTTCTGCTTTTGCAATGTCTGTTGTTGGTGTTTTATCAGTCTTCTTTATTAAACCATGTGTGCAAATAATCAATGTTTTTTTATTATTTCTTCTATCCCAAAATGCAAATAATCGAATGTATTGTTTGTTATAAAGTGTTCTGAATTCAAATAATTCATCAGTGCCTTTCATTTTCTCAAACCATTCTCCTTTCAATCCCTGCATTGTTTTACGGATATTGAAGGAAACCTTTTCTTTTGTATTCTCATCTAACGATTCAAGAAACCCTTCTGCTTCTTTCATCAACCGGACTTCAATAAAATTTTCCATTACTTTATTAAACAAATATATAACTATTTTTAAAACTGTTGCACTAAAAGGCAACTAATTTATAAATGCAATTCGGCGTATCATCCTCATACCTTCACATAGATCTTCTTTTTATCCATCCAATAAACAATTAACCAATACATCAATATAGTTAAAATTGCATACAACAAAGAACCATTGTTAAGATTAGATGAAACAGGTTTACAAATATGCTCATAAAACCAGCCGAATGGAGAAAGATACATTGGTTTGCCCTGCGGATTTAATCCATTAGAAATTCTTATCAACCCCAACAATCTTGGCAGCACGCCACTCAAAACAAAAATGAATAAAGGGTTTTTGCCAAACACATCAAAAAATTTACTCCACCAGCCCCGCCAGTTTTTAAATTCAATTATATAAATCAGGACAGAAAGTGTTAGCAGTGCCAATCCTGTTGTATAAATTGTATAAGAGCTTGTCCATATTTTTTTGTTGATCGGGAAAACCATATCCCAGCAAAAACCTGCAAACACCAATACACAGCCGGCAACAAACAATCCGTTCACCATCTCATGCGTTTTGCCTTTCTTAATAATATAATCTCCGGCAAAATATCCAAAGATTACCTGCACAATTGCTGCAAACAAACTCATGAAACCTTCGGGATCAAAAACAACAGGCTTACCATTTTCAAGTTCTCCGTGATACATATGTGCATCACCCAAAATTGCTTTATCTACATTAGTACCAAACCATCCATGTAAACTAAAAGGGTCTGCAGGATTACCAGCAACGCACAAAAACCAATAACCCAATAATATTACAGCCGCAGCAACAAAAGCTCCTCTTATCTTAAAAAAATGAATGATCACAGATGCAAAAAAATATGCAAGAGCAATTCTTTGCAACACGCCCAAAATCCTTACTCCTGCAGGGTTACCGCTTCCATCAATATATTGCCAGGGTTTAAACACAATATAATCCTGATCCCACTTTATAAAGGGCATCCAGTTAAGCATCAGACCAATAAAGAAAATAAGGAAAGTTCTTTTTAAAATTTTTCTCCAGAAAACTCCTTCGCCTGCCGCTTCAAGCCTGGGCATTACAAAAGCCAATGCATTGCCAACCGCAAATAAAAAAAATGGAAATACAAGATCGGTTGGTGTAGCTCCATGCCACGGTGCATGTTCAAGCGGGGAATAAATATGAGACCATGAACCCGGGTTATTTACGAGTATCATCAATGCAACGGAAGCTCCGCGAAAAACATCGAG
>JADGPX010000309.1 GCA_017882215.1 Chitinophagaceae bacterium
AGAGACCTTACGGAGAAACAAAAAGAATACTGATATAAAATGACCATGGTAAACCAATATTTGTTCGTCCATAATTAAAAACAAATTTATCCAATGTTTACCCATTTTACCAAGGAAGAAAAAACAATACACTATCCCACGGACAGGCGTATGTTTATTGCCATTAAACCTTATATGCTGATAGGTTTGGCTGTAATTATATTAGTGCCGATCGGTGCAGCGTGGTTACAATATTTACTAATAGGATTGCCAGTTGAACCTCCTTTTGCGCTTTTCTCTATAACACCTGCCGATCCTACCGGGTTTCCTTTGTGGTTAACACTTAACCATTGGTTCAACTTCTTTTTCCTGGTGATGATTATAAGAAGCGGCCTCTCCATTTTAGTAGATCATCCCCGTTTATACTGGAATAATGGCTGCACACCAGGTACGGATTGGATACGTTTTACACCACTTAAAGAGCCGAAAGATAAATCGTGGACAGCCAAGGAAGATGCCCGTTATATTAGTCCGGTATTAGGCTTACCCGGTTACCGGCATACAATAGGTATAGCAAGAGCATGGCATTTTCTCAAAGTTCCTTTATTTGTACTGAATGGCGCTGTTTTTATTATTCTGCTATTTTGTACCCATCAATGGCAACGTCTTGTTCCCGTATCATGGAATATCATCCCTGATTCCTGGAGTGTTTTTGTTCATTATGCAACATTTAATATGCCTGTTGAGCCTGATGGATTTTATCATTACAATGCTTTGCAACAACTCTCTTATTTCGGTGTAGTGTTTATTCTGGCACCACTGGCTATGCTTACTGGCCTGGCTATGTCACCCGCCATTGAAAGCCGGTTTCATTGGTATCCAAAATTATTTGGCAATCGTCAAAGTGCCCGATCCATTCACTTTTTAATAATGATATCCTTTGTAGCCTATATAATTATCCATGTTGTAATGGTGGCCATTACAGGATTGGTTAGAAATATGAACCATATAGTTTTGGGAACTGATGATTCAGGAAATTTAACAGGGCTGTATATTGGTATAGGCATTATCCTGGTAGTTGTAGCCTTTAGCATTCTGGCACATTGGCTTTCCTGGCGTAAACCACGTTTGCTTCAACATCTTGATGCCGCTGTTAATGGGAATTTATGGCGTATTACAATAAATCGTTTTAACCCAAAGGTTTATTATCAGAAAAAGGATATTTCTCCATACTTCTGGCCCAACGGAAAAATTCCTTCTTCGGAAATTTGGCAGAAATTAGCAGAAAACAATTTTAAAGATTACAAATTAAAAATAGGAGGATTGGTGGATAACCCTATAGAATTATCATTGGAAGAACTAAAAAATTTAGGGATGCAACAAAACATTACTATGCATCAATGTATCCAGGGTTGGTCAGGTATAGCAGAATGGGGAGGGTTACCTATCAGTAAGATTGTTGAATTAGTTAAGCCACACACTTCTGTAACAACCGTAGTTTTTTATTCTTTTGGAGAAGGGCTTTACGGCGGTCTATATTATGATACCAATACCCTTGATAATTGCCTGAAGCCTCAATCCATACTGGCATGGGAAATGAATTATGAATCGCTTCCCCCGGAACATGGGGCACCACTTAGACTTCGGGTAGAAAATCAATTGGGTTATAAAATGGTAAAATGGATAAGCTCTATTGAATTTCTGGAAACATATAAAAGCATAGGCAAAGGCCAGGGTGGCAAAAATGAAGATGATGAATATTTTGATTTACTGGCAGATACCTGATTATATAGTGGTTCAAAATATAATCCACAGTATGAAGAGAGTTCAACAAAATAACATTAATGAGGTGTTCAATTAAGCACTTAAATTCCAAACCGCAGTCATAAATAAAAATGCCTCTACGAAAGTTTTAAATTTAAAATCTCTTTTTATACCATTTCCATCAAATGACCAATTTTTTAATTTAACTGACAGGAATTCTGTGACTTCAATTTTTGATAATGCTTTCATAAGTTAATTTTTTAATTATTTATTCTTAAACATATTTCATTGTGGAATGATCTGCCAATGGGCCTTTTATTATAAATCTTTTTAACAATATTCATAAATTATTCTCACACGAATTCTTTTTTAACCAATGACATAGGCAGCCAGTAAAGAATTGACCGGATCATTGCGGTTTTTTACGCGAAACATAATTTCCGACATCCGACCTGAAACCAACGGAAAGCCTGTTCCAACTGTTAATGGTAACGATGGCGAGTGTCAATTCAACAATTTCCTCAGGTTTAAATAAATGTTCGAGTTCAGCATAAACATCGTCTGGCGCACCGGTTTGAGAAAGAAGAGTTAAGGATTCACACCAGGCAAGCGCAGCTCTTTCACGCGATGAGTAGAAAGGGGCTTCGCGCCAGGCAGGAAGCACGTGAATCCTTTGTTCATTCTCGCCAATAGCCAGGGCATCTTTTGTATGCATATCAAGACAATAGGCACATCCGTTAATTTGGGAAGCCCTGATCTTAATTAATTCTTTAAGCTTAGGCTCCAATTTGCTTTGTTCAACAAAATTTTCCAGGCCCTTCATGGAATTATAACCTTCGGGCGAAGTTTTGTACCAATTAATTCTCATAGCTTACTCCTTTCAATTAAAAGTTTTATTTTTTTCATGCCAGTTGCAATTGTAATATTGTTAGTACCGCATTATGTTTATTTATTTTGTTTGCAGGCATTTAGCCAATCAGATAAAATATTACTTATTAAAGAAACATTATAGATGGACAATTTGTTTATTAAGAATCTGAAAAATACTTCTTCGCAAAAAAACAGTATATGATAAAAGAAACATTTGGAATAATGGGGCCTGGAAAAATGGGTGGTGACCTTGCAATGCAGGCCATTGGTAATTAATTCATTAAGATGAGTAAAAATCAATGGGCGATTGGTATTGAT